>JANXAA010000176.1 GCA_025061865.1 Acidobacteriota bacterium
ATGGAATTCAGACGACGCCGACGGACGTCCTGCCCGACTTGCAGTCCCCGATCTTTCAGGTCTTCGTCGAGGCCCCGGGCCTGGCCCCTGGCGAAGTCGACCTCCTATTAAGCCTGCCCATCGAGTCGGCCCTCCGGGGCCTGCCCCAGGTCGTGCGGACCCGGTCGGTTTCCGCCCAGGACCTCGGGACAGTCCTCGTGCAGTTCGAATGGGGCGTCGATTTCCATCGGGCTTACCAGTGGATCGTCAGCGAGGTCGCCCGCCTTCAGCCGGCGCTCCCGCCCCAGGTCACGACGATATCGGTCTCGAATGCCCTGACCCGGATAGCCGAGGTTTACGAGATCAGCCTGTGGAGCGATCGGCTCTCGCTGAAGGAGCTCCGGGAGTGGGCCGACTACAGGTTGGGCCTGGCTCTCCGGCAGGTGCCCGGTGTCTTTAAGTTCATCACCCAAGGCGGGTACGTCCGGCAGTGGGAGGTCCTCGTCTCACCGACGCGTCTTCAGCAGTATCGGTTGACGCTGACGGACGTGGTCCGGGCCATCGAGCAGGACAACGAGAACTTCTTTGGGAGTGTCTGGATTCGAGAGTCCCAGGAGATCCCCATCGTCGGGTGGGGTCGCCTGGGGCACGTCGCCGACCTCGAGGACATCGTCGTCCGAACCGTCCAGGGTACACCGGTCCGCCTCAAGGACGTCGCCACCGTGCGGGACGGAGAAGTCTTGCGGCGGGGCGCCTTCCTCGTCGGGGACCATGAAGGTGTTCACGTCCTGGTGACCAAACAGTTCGGCATCTCGACGGCCCCATTCCTGCGGGCTTTGGAGCAAGCCATCGAGGACCTCCGGCGGACCGCCCCACCGGGTCTCCACATCCGGGCTCACTACAATCAACTGGAGCTGATCCAGACGGCCGTCCGGAGCCTGGCCGAGGCGCTAGCCATCGGCCTCATAGCCGTCTTCCTGGTCCTGTGGGGCCTTATGGGGAATGTCCGGATGACCCTTGTCATGGCCCTCGTCATGCCGGTCTCCATTCTGGTGGCCTTCATCTTCTTAGAAGCCTTCGGGTATAGCCTCAACGTGATGACCTTAGGAGCCCTGGCCGTCGCCCTGGGGATCATGATCGACGCGGCTATCATTGATGTCGAGAACATCTTTCGCCACTGGCAGAGGTCACCCCACGACCCCATCCAGGCCGTCGTCGAGGGTGCCCTGGAGGTCCGCCGGCCTGTCGTCTATTCGACGCTGATCATCATGCTGATCTTCGTCCCCTTCTTACTGCTCCCGGAATTAGCCGGCCGGCTCTTTGCGCCCTTTGCGGCGACCGTCATCCTGTCGGTTGCCATCGGCTTCGTCCTGTCGGTGACGCTGACGCCGGCCCTCGGGTTCCTCTTGCTCCCACGGCGCCGAAGCCAGGCCGAAGGGCAGGACCCTTGGGTCGTGCGAGTCCTCCGGGCCGGGTACGCGGCCGTCCTCCGACGGGTCCTGGGATTTCCCGGCAACATAGTAGCCGGCCTCCTACTCCTGCTGCTTTTGGGCCTCACGGTCTGGATGGTCCCCCGGCTGAAGACCCGCCTATTCCCGACTCTCGACGAGGGGGCCTTCTGGATTGCTATGGACGCCCCGCCGGACATCAGCCTGGACAAGAACGTCGAGGTCGGTCGGACGGTCCAACGGGTCCTCCGAGAGGTCCCAGACGTGGAGGAGGTCTACACGAAGATCGGCCGGACCGAGGGGGCCGAACATGCCGAGCGGGTCAATCGACTCGAGGTCTTTGTCCGACTCGTTCCACCCCATCGGCGTACGCAGAGCCTGGAGGAAATCCGGCAAGCCCTCCGGGCGAAGTTAGTGCCCCTTGGGATCCCCTTCGAAGTCACGACACCCCTCATCGGGGAGCGCATCCAAGAGGCCATCGCCGGGGTCCCGGCAGACCTAATGGTCCGGATTTACGGGGATGACGACCGGACCCTGGACCGAGTGGCCCAGGAGCTGGAGCGAGCCCTGCTGGGGATTCCAGGCTTGGTCGACGTGCGGCGGGCCCAAACTTCCCCCGTGTCCCAGCTGGTCATCCGGCCGGACCGCCTTCGGGCCGGCCAGTGGGGCTTGTCTATCGAAGACATCGGCCGGACAGTCGAGACAGCCCTTGGCGGGCGGGTCGTGACATCGGTCGTCCGAGACGTTCGTCAGTACGGCGTCCGGGTCCGCCTCGCTGGAGCGGGCCGTACGCCCCTGCAAAATCCAAAGGACCTCGAGAACCTCCTCATCGGGGCCGAAGACGGGACGGTCGTACCCCTCCGGGAGGTCGCCCGGGTATCGCTGGAAGAAGTTCCGGCCCGGATCCTACGAGAAAACCTCCGGAAGATGACGTTTATCACGGCCAACGTCGCCGGCATCGGATTCGACGAGGCCGTCCGTCGGATTCAGGCCGCCATTCCCCGACTTCCCCTGCCGCCAGGCTACACCGTGGATTTCGGGGGGCAGTACGAAAGCAAGGAGCGGCTCGTCACGCAGGTCACCTGGGCCGCCCTCGGCGTGTCCCTGGGAATCCTCATCGTGCTGCTGTATGCATTCAATTCCTGGCGGATCGCCCTGGCGGCTCTCTTCACGATCCCCCTGGCCCTGTCCGGTGGCGTGGCGGCTCTCTTCCTGACGGGCGAGACGCTCAACGTGTCGTCCCTCATCGGATTCATGGCTCACTTCGGTCTTTCGGTCCAAAAGGCCTTGATCCTCATCGAGTTTGTCCTCGACCGCCTGCGGGCGGGCGTCGACGTGAAGACAGCTTGTCAGGAAGCCGGTCTCGTCCGTCTGCGGCCGGTCCTGATGACGGCTCTGGCGGCCGGCGTCGCCGTCCTGCCCATCGCCTTGGGCTACGGGACGGGGTCCGAGCTCCAGCGGCCCCTAGCCCTGGTCCTCATCGGGGGCCTGGTGACCTCAACGCCCTTGACTCTGGTTTGCCTCCCCGCCCTGCTGGCCGGGTTCATCCGCCCGTCTCAGGCGAGTAAAGGGGAAGAGTAGAAGGAAAAGAAAACGGAAGATTACCTATCTCGCACTTTGCACCGGGCATCCTGTATCCTGTATGCTTCATTTGTCCCATGTCGTTCTTGTACGTCCTGGAAGGCGTGACGTTCCGGTACCCCCGGGCCAGCCGGCCGACGGTCGAAGACGTTGACCTCGTCATTCCGGCCGGTCGACTCACGACCCTCATCGGGCCAAACGGGGCCGGTAAGAGCACACTCTTGAAACTCCTGGGCCGTCGCCTGGAGGCCACGGAGGGAACCGTCTTTTACTGCCAACAGCCTGTCCAGACGTACCCCGTCCGCCAGTGGGCCCAGGCCATCGCCTGGCTCCCTCAGAACCCCACTGTGGCCTTTCCTATCCGCGTAGAGGACTTGGTCCGCCTCGGACGGTGGCCCCGCCGTCGGACGTGGTTTGACCGACCCCAGGACGCCGAGGTCGTCGCCCGCGTCTTAGACGTCTTGGAGATCGGCCATTTACGAGGCCGGTGGTTCCATGAGCTGAGCGGCGGCGAACAACAGTTGGTCCATCTGGCTCGGGCGCTCGCCCAGGAGCCGGAGACGCTCCTCTTGGACGAGCCCCTGACGTTCTTGGACTTCCGACATACCGTGCACGTACTCTCCAAGCTTCGTCAGCTGGTCGCTCAGGGCTTGCACGTCGTCCTCATCCTGCATGACCTCAACCTGGTCGCCCACTACGCCGACTGGGTCGTCCTGCTCTACGGCGGCCGGGTCATGGCGATAGGCCCCCCCGACGAAGTCCTTCAGTACAGGTACCTGAAGGCGGCCTACGAAACGGAGGTCTACGTGGACTTGAACGACCTGACGGGTCGCCTCATCATCCTGCCCATGCCCGAGGGATGGCAAGACCCGAGACTGTAGTCGGTCATGAGCGTCTTGGATAGCGCCAGATAAGCAGGTCGGCAGATAGGTCGGAGCGTCGCCTGGATAGATGCGACCGGGGTAGAAGAAGGCTTGCGACGCCTTGGCATGCCGACCGACACCCTATCTCCTCACGGGTCTGAGGCCTGCGTTCTACCCCTATTGACCGATCTGCTGACCTGTCGAATGCCCCATGGGCCCACCCCAAAGCCAGGAGGATCCCATGCCGGAAGTCCTGACCAAATACCCAGACGTCGTCCTCCGGGTCCTGCAGGGAAATGACGCTCGCTGTGGCCCGAGAGTGACCCCCCGCATCCTTCAACAGTGTCCTCGGGACCGGTTCTGCACGCTGGAAACGGGTGAGATCTGCGTGTACGGCCTGCCGGACATTCCCAAGATGACACAGATCCGCTCGGAAGAGCTCGCCGCCGTGGTCTGTCCGCCGAAGACGAGCGCGGCCGCCGCAGTACCGGGTGGCCTCGAAAGCATCGGCCTCGCCCTCGTCTTCTTCCTGGGGTTCGGCATCGGTCGGCTCCTGGGGCGCCGTACTGCCCAGAAGGGGTAAAAAACCGCGCCCTGTAGGACTCAGGCGCCTCGGCCATGGAGTGGGAGCTCTGGGGGAACTATCCCGCAGGGTCCTGGCCCTGCCGATTCTAATCGGCCGTTTGGGTGGAGACCCCGCCGGTCGAGGGCAGACTTGCTATTTTGATATCAAAGAGATATCATTTCAGGGAAAGGTGTCCTTGGAGGTCTTGCCATGCAACCCGTCCTCGAAAAGACTGCTTTCCGACTCAACGGCTTTTTCGCCTTTGGGGCTGAACTGGTCCTACTGGGCGCCAGCATCGCCGCCCTTCGGGAAGCCCTCCTGACCCGATCGACAACCTTCCCCGGCCCCTTCTGGTACGGCCTGGGCTTCCTCCTACTGATCGCGCTCACGGCCCCCGGATTCTTCGTCGTCCACCCCAATGAGGCGCGGGTCCTCGTCTTCCTGGGTCGATACGTCGGAAGTGTGCGTACCAGCGGCTTTTGGTGGACGAATCCCTTGACGTTGAAACGGCGCGTCTCCCTGCGGGTCCACAACTTCAGCAGTGAAAAATTGAAGGTCAACGATGCCGTGGGCAACCCCATTGAAATCGCCGCCGTCGTCGTCTGGCGGGTCGTCGATTCGGCCCAGGCCCTCTTCAACGTGGAAAACTACCAGGAGTTCGTCGCTATCCAAAGCGAAACGGCCATCCGGGCCTTGGCCAGCCACCATCCCTATGACGTTTACGAGGAGGGGGGCCTTTCGTTACGCGCCCATCCCGAAGAGATCGCCGAAAGGCTTCGGCAGGAAGTCCAAGCCCGCTTGAACGTGGCCGGCGTCGAGGTCTTGGAAGCCCGAATTAGCCACCTAGCCTATGCGCCCGAGATCGCTCAGGCCATGCTCCGTCGT
>JANXAA010000177.1 GCA_025061865.1 Acidobacteriota bacterium
ATGTCGGCTTTCAAGGATGAAATGCAGGCCTTTAAAGAAGAGTCCCGTCAGGAACGTCGGCAGATGAACAAGCAGTGGGGCGAGTTGGCCCGGAAGATGGGGACCCTCGTCGAGGACATCGTGGCTCCGGCGGCCCGTCCAGTCATCCGGCAGTACTTTGGATGCGAGCCGACGTTCAAGGCCCGCAATGTCCTCCGCCGCATGGACGGCCGGGACTATGAAGTGGACGTACTGGTCGTATGCCCCCACGAGGTCTTCCTGTTCGAGGCCCGCTCGACGCCGAAACCCGAGTCCGTGGATGAGTTGATCGAGAAGGCTCAGGAGTTCTTTAAATTTTTCCCCGAATACCGGGGTCAGCGTCTGGTCTTAATCCTAGCCAGCCTGGAGTTTCCCGAAAACGTCCTCCGGTATGCGACCCGACGGCGGGTGTACGTCATGGCATATCGGGAATGGGAGTACATGGCCATCCTCAATTTCGACGATATCCCCCGGGAGGCGGTGTGATGAGACTTTTAGACGGCAAACACGGTCTGGTCCTCGGCGTAGCCAACAAGTGGAGTATTGCTTGGGCGATCGCCCGAGCGGCCGCCGAGCATGGGGCTCGGTTGATAGTTACTTATCAAAACGAACGATTTCAGAAACAGGTTCAACAATTGGTCGACACTCTACCGGGCGCTCGGACAGCACCTTGCGACGTCGCTGAAGACGCTCAGCTTGAGGCGCTCCGACAGACGGTCCAGGCTACGATAGGTCACCTTGACTTCGTCGTTCACTCGATCGCACACGCCCATAAGGACGACTTGGAGGGACCTTTTTATCCAATCCCCAAGGACCGCTTCCTGGCAGCCCTGGACATCAGTGCTTACTCCCTGGTCGCCGTCGTCCGGGCCCTGCGACCCCTGATGCAGGGGCGGTCGGGGAGCGTCTTGACGATGACGTACATCGGGAGCGAGCGGGTCATGCCGAACTACAACGTCATGGGCATCGCCAAGGCCGCCCTTGAGGCCATTGTCCGATACTTGGCCCACGACCTGGGGCCCTCCGGCATCCGGGTCAACGCCATCTCGGCGGGACCTATCAAGACGCTGGCCGCTTCGGGCATCGGGGATTTCTCCCGCATCTTGGAAATTTACCAGACTCGGAGCCCTCTTCGGCGGAACATCACCCAGGAGGACGTCGCCCAGGCCGCCGTATTCCTCTTAAGCGATATGGCATCGGCTATCACGGGGACGGTCCTCTACGTAGACGCCGGTTTCCACATCATGGGCGTGTGAGGCCACCCTTACAGCCCAGGAAAGAGGCCCGACCGAATCGGGCTAAGGGGGTGGGGGGAGGACCTCGATGGACTGGAGGAAGAAACAGCCTAGAGGGCGCCGGTCCGATGAGTCGGGAAACACCTCGGCGGGGATGAACTCGTATCCGGGCTGAACCTCAAGTAAGGCGTGAGGCTGTCCTATCCTGGCCGGGTCGAGGTCGAGCGTTGCACTTACTCGTTCTGCCGACGTCATTGGAAGGGGTTGACCATTGAGAGACCACCGAATAGGACACGGGGGGCGGCCCGGGAGCCGGGGCACCCAACCCTGGACGTGAAGGGTCACTCCCTGGGAGGGTAGACGTAGGACCCAAATTCGACTCCCTTGGGGGTAGGCCCATCGGCTGTAAGGCGACCGGTCATCTTCAGGCGTGTGCCAGTCGGTGAGGACAACGATGGGGTTTGTGAACTCAAATACATACAGGTTCAAGAGATCGCTATAGGGCCATAGAGCTCGCCAACGAGGTAACCGGAGGTGCGCGTCGGCAACTCGTCGACTCACGAGGGGCGGAACGTAGGTCGTCTGAAGCCGCAGGACGTGCTGGACCCCCTCTAAGACGTCGGGTGAGAAGTAGGGCTCATAGACGAGCCGGATCGCCGACCCACTCATATAGTAGTCGAGATACCGACCCAGAAGGGCATGGTCCGTCAGGATTGCCGTCGTCTTCTCATCGTAATGCTCCCGAATAAATCCGGTCACCTGGACGATCGGGAGGGGTTGCCGGCGAAAGCCTTGAAGGATCGGCAAGATGTAAATAGTCTGAAGGGCCATCCATAGGGCGACCAGGACGGTCGAGAACCCGACCCCCGCAGAGGCTTCAGCTCGATTCGGGGTACCGACTAAACGAATGATGCCATGGCCGAGTCGGGCCCACCCTAAGAGGCTCAGCAAGGTCAGAAAAGGCAGGTAATAAATCGAAAAACGCGGCCAATTGCCTAAGATGAGCAGACGAAAGGCGATGAGGGGCCCTAAGAGCCACAAGATCCAATGAAGCGAAGCTCGCCGACGGATTACATCCCACGCCCCGACCAGCGTAAGGACCCCCATGAAGGGTGCTAAGTCTCGCCCACCCCAGATGCCGATGAACGTCGCCGACCATCGTTGGCGCAGACCCGCTTCGGACCAGTTAAAGAGCAGAGCTTCCGTTTCTTGCTGCCACTTGGCCTGACTCAGGGCGGCCTCGACGTAAGTCCGGACAGACCCCGTATGGACACTCCAGGGAACGATCCATGTCAGGGTCCCGACCCCAAAACCCAGGACCCCCAGGCCAATGAGGGACCAGGCCTTACGACGGACCAGATGAAGTCCCGTATAAGCGATAAGGCCACTCAGGAAAAAGGGGAGCAAGTGTTTGACGCCCATCCCGACTCCCAGGAACGTCATTCCGAGGGCCCAAGCCCGGGTCGCCCCGTTCAGGCACCGGAGAAAAAGTCCTAGGATGATTAAGAGAACCAGAAAGGCCAGGGCGTCGCCCATCGGACGGACATGCTGGAACCACACCTGGGCGCTAAATAGGTACACGAGGGTCGCCAGCAGAGCCGGAAGTCGTCCCAACCAGGGGTGCAGGATACCGAAGTATAAAGGCCCGGAGAGGGCACCGCTCAGAGCACTCACGGTCGACAGAGCTTGAACGGGGTCGCTGGTCCAAAAATGGATGACCCGAGCGGCTAAGATGAGGAAAAGATAACCCGGAGGATGGGGTTGATGGTTCAAGAGATCGATCTTACGGACCGCTAAGGCATAGTTGGCCGAGTCGTACTCCTCGAGGGTCGTCAGCCGAAAGGGCCATCGGGTCGCCAGGCCCACGCAGAAGAGTCCCAAGCCGATGAGGACATCTGTCCAGGGTCGGGTCCACGGGGCGATTCGCTTAGACCCGTCATGCGTCTTCACGGCACGACCTCCTAATAACAGACTAATAACAGAATACAGAATACTCTACGGTACCTTCCCAAATGCACGATGCGTCACTCGTCGTTCGTACTCATGATCCATGCACCGGAACGACGGATTATGGAGCCTGGATGCTCGTCCCGAGCCCATCTCGGCCTCGGCGCAGCGGAGGAGCCCGCAACTATAAGTCAGTCAGCCCGATCTTTGACATCGATCGGGGAATATGGTAGGATAAAGATATAGGTAAACCTTTGCCGTCTCCGTTCCAGAAGACGGCGTAAAGACACCGTGTCTTGCGCAAAGTTGCGCCGGAAGCTTTTTCCCACTTTGCTTGCCTCCCCATGAAGTGACTTCTCGATGACGAGTCGCCTCTCCGAAAGCCATCGCAGGGGCTCCGTCTATCGGGTCCTTTCCGCCATCGATGACACCCGGAAAGGACGCAGGTCCTTCGAGGGTTCCCCCCGCCCGCGGGGAGGGTGGGGGAGGAGCTCTTGGGTTGCCAGCGTGACGACGCCCTGATGCGATGGGGATTCCCCGATCCGCATCTAAAAGGCCGGTCGAGCATCCGTCCCGGGGGACGGACGCTCGGCCGGTCGCTTCCCAAAGAAGGGGCGCCCGATTTCCCCCAAAGTCCGGTCCCTAAGCTGGGGTGGCATTGATGCCGAATGCGGCATGAGCGTCGGGACCCTTGGTCTGCCTCCAGGCCGGCGGCCCATGTCTTTCTTCCGACCGCAAGGTGCCGCCGACCTGCAGTGGACGCAATTATCACGCCGTCCCGACACCCCCGTGGGAGCGCGGCGGCACTGCGCCCATCGAGAAGTCACCCCGCCTGAACGGTAAGAAAAGTCGGTGGGGTCGGCATTTGCAGGCACTAAAGGGCTACGTTCAAACATCAGGAGGGTACCCATGACACTCGGGAAAATCTTTCAACAAGGAGCCTTCGGGACGACGACCCCCAAGGAAGCTGGCGGGCCCGCCTATCGCTATGGGTCGCCCTGGGTCGTAAAGTGGGTCCTATTATGGCTTTTGGGATGGGGCTTGGTCCAGACCCCTCTCCTCTGGGCCCAAGAGGATTCCACCCCCGAGACCCTACCGGCCTCGCAGGAAACCCCAGCCGACGACCCGTCGCCCTTAAAGGACCTCCAGTGGAATGGCCATGTCACCGTCTCCTACAACTATAACTTTAACAGTCACGTCAATACCTTCCGGGTCTTCGATGAGAGCGCCCGGCAGGTGACTCTCCATCAGGCCGAGTTCTGGTTCGAGAAGCCGTCCAGTACCGAATCGCCCCTCGGCTTCGGGGTCGACGTGGTCCTCGGATTCGACGCCAAGAAGATCCATGCGGCCGGCCTCGGGAGCGCCGAAGACATCTTCGACCTCACCCAGGCGTACATCACCTATAAAGCTCCCCTTGGAGCGGGCCTCGACCTGAAGGTCGGCAAGTTCGTGACCCTCCACGGGGCCGAGGTCATCCGCCGGCCCGGGAATTTCCATGTCTCCCGTTCGATTCTGTTCGGTTATGCCATCCCGTTCACCCATACGGGCCTGATGGTGACCTACTCCTTCAGCGACCGGTTCACCGCCACCCTGGGCGTCGTCAACGGCTGGGACAATGTCACGGACAACAACACCGGCAAGTCCCTTCACGGTATGGTCACGGTCCTGCCCCTCCAGGACTTGACCCTCACCGTCAGTGGTACGTGGGGACCCGAGCAGACGAACACGAACGGACCCAAGCGGAGCCTGATCGACGTCGTCGCCACCTACAAACCGGCCCCGTCCCTGACCCTGATCCTGAATTTCGACTACGGCGTCGAGGCGGCCGCCGTCTCAGACGAGACGGGCGGGTCGAAGACGGCCCGATGGTACGGAGCGGCGGGCTACGTCTTCTACGACCTCGACGACCGATGGTCCGTGGGCCTGCGAGGCGAGTTCTTCATCGACCGGCAGGGTTTCCGTCTGGGATGGACCGACCCCTGGACCGGCCTCCCGGCCCGATGCGACCTGTGGGAGCTGACCGGGACGGTCCGCTACAAGGTCGTCGACCGCCTCCTGGCCAGCCTGGAGTACCGTCACGACTTCGCCCACCAACCGGTCTTCGACGGCGGGCCCGA
>JANXAA010000178.1 GCA_025061865.1 Acidobacteriota bacterium
GGAAACCTAGACATCCGCGATGACCCGACCCAAGGCGGTGGGTGGACCCGTCCAGAAGACCTTCACATCTGGCTTGACCGTCTTGTCCAGACCAGCACGGGCCCCCGCGAGCTGGACCGACTGGAGGTCGTCCTCAGCGCCTTGGCGTGGGTGTACAGAGAACCCATCCTCATGTACTATGAAGCGCTCCTCCTGGACCGGCGGGGTGACCGGCCGGCCGCTTACGAGCGGATGCGCCAGTATTATGAGATGACCCGTGACCCCCGGGGCCGCCAGTGGTTGGACGCTCATCCCCTGCCGGAAAAAGGACAACAGGGCAATACGGCTCTAAGGCGGTAAGGGACGCAGTTACGGTTAGAAACTCTCGAACCCGTTTCCCTTGCTGTCCTGTGGCTTCCCCGAAATGACCTTGACTGGCTTTCGGATTCGTGTCCTGACGGCCGGCGAATCCCACGGCCCGGCCTTAGTCGCCGTCGTCGAAGGCTTCCCGGCTGGCGTACCCGTAGATCTCGAACGTATCCAGCGAGACCTGCGCCGTCGGCAGGTCGGCATCGGCCGGGGTAGCCGGATGAAGATCGAACGGGACGAGGTCTACTTCCTGGCGGGCATCCGCTTCGGCCGCACGCTGGGAAGCCCCCTGGCCTTGCTGATCGAAAATCGGGACTGGGTGAACTGGCAGGAGGTCATGGACCCTTGGGCGGCCGAGCCGACGCCGGCGGCCCAAAAGCGCCGAGTCATTCATCCCCGGCCAGGCCACGCGGACTTGGCCGGGGGTCTGAAGTTCGGGCATACAGACCTGCGGAACGTCCTCGAACGGGCCAGCGCCCGGGAGACGGCCATCCGGACGGCCGTCGGGGCCCTCTGCAAGGGTTTCCTGGCGCTCTTCGGTGTGGATGTCCGGGGCCACGTCCGGCGGGTCGGGGGTATCGGCCTCCCCCCGGACCAGACCGTCGAGTGGGACGTCATCCGGAGCCTCGACCCGATGGACCCCCTCCCCTGCGTGGATGCCCAGGCTCGGCAAACGATGATCGAGGCTATCGAGGCGGCCCAGCAGGCCGGAGACACCCTGGGCGGCGTCGTGGAAGTTATCGCCGTCGGCGTCCCCCCGGGCCTCGGCAGTTATACCCACTGGGACCGGCGGTTGGACGCCCGCCTGGCGGCCGCCCTGATGTCGATTCCCTCCGTCAAGGCCGTCGAGGTCGGGGACGGCATCCGAGCCGCCGATCTCGCCGGCAGTCAGGTCCACGACGAAATCTTCTACAGTCCCGAGCGGGGTTTCTATCGGACGACGAATCGGGCCGGCGGCCTTGAGGGCGGCGTGACCAACGGGGCGCCCGTCATCGCTCGGATTTATCTGAAGCCCCTGGCGACCCTCCGGAAGCGGCTCCGGACCGTCAGCATCGAGACCGGCGAGCCCCACGAGGCGGCCTTCGAGCGGTCCGACGTCTGCGCCGTCGTCCCGGCCGTCGTCATCGCTGAGGCCCTCACCGCCTGGGTCCTGACAGACGCCTGGCTCGAGAAGTTTGGGGGCGACCATCTGGACGACGTGCGGGGTGCTTATGAAGATTACCGCCGGCGCCTGGCCCTCGTAGGACGAGGAACCTCAAAGGATTCGGGGCAAAGGGCATAGAAATATTCTAAGCCCCTTGCCCTGGATCGGACCCGGGGGTGGGCGGTGGAGGCCTCGAACCTCCGGCCTTCGGCTTGTAAGGCCGACGCTCTACCGCTGAGCTAACCGCCCTTCTATTCGGTGTCCGGGACCAGGTGCCGGGCCTCGGGGCGTGCGCAGACCGAGACGGCCCCCTTACCCTACCACCGACGCTCACCGGTATCTTACATCCAGACGTCCTCTTCGTCATCTTTCGGTCTTCGGCGTTCGTGCCGGGGAGGCCTCTGTCAAGGGCGACGCCACGACACGGAGACACCAGCCTCACTGCGGGCGTTCTGAGATGTCCGGTACAGTGGGACGCCCCCTGCCCGGCGTCCATCGCCTTTGCATCGCATCTCGCGGCTTGGCGACCCCGCTTTAGCGAGTAAGGTTTGGAGACCGCATCCCGTCCTCCGAGCGCCCTATTCCACTCCGGGCCATGGTACGTCGATGGGCATCCGTTGCAGACGGGTTAGGGTCGCCTCGTCGGTCCAGTCGATGGTCAGGGGCGTGATCGACACGAAGCCCTGGGTCACGACGTGGACATCCACGTCGGCGCCTTCTTCCCATTCGGGCTCCCCCCGAGAAATCCAGTAGTAGGTCTCCCCGCGGGGGTCCACTCGGACTAGGACCTGATTCGGATGGAGGCGGGTGCCGAGTCGGGTCCACCGAAGGCCTCGCGGGGGATGGACCCGAGGCCAGTTGATGTTGAGGAACACGCGAGCATTCCAGCCTATCGCCCGTAAGGTCGGCAGGGCCGCCTGGAGCCACCGGGCCACCGTCTGGAAGCGCTCCCATGTCGCCACATCGGGGGCCAGCGAGATGGCCACGGAGAAAATCCGGTGGATAGTCCCCTCCATCGCCCCGGCGACCGTCCCCGAGTAGGTCACGTCTTCAGCCAGGTTCCATCCGGCGTTGATGCCAGAGACGACGACGTCAGGCCGGTCCGGCAGGATTTGCCACAGGGCCAGGTTCACACAGTCCGTCGGGTTGCCCTCGACGCTGAAGCACCGTTCGTGAATCCGGTAAGTCCGGAGGACGTGCCGAAGCGTGATGGCGTGGCCGACGGCACTAACTTCTCGGTCTGGGGCGACGATCCAGACCTCGTGCTCGGCCTGAAGGACTTCATAGAGGGCCTGAATCCCCGGGGCCCGGTAGCCGTCGTCGTTGACCAGCAGAATCCGCACAGTCTACTCCATGATCGGGAGGAGCAAATAGCAAATGGCGCATAGGGAGGTCCATCCCTGGCCATCCGCGACATTCCCATTATAGACGAAAGTAGGGGCGTGCCGATGGGACGGTGGGACGAAGGGATCGCCTCGGGTGAATTAGGTAGGTCGGCCGATGGGGATAGCGTCCGGGGGACTGGCTAAGGTGGAGTGAAAAGTCCATAATGTCATACAGACGCCAGGTGTGTTCATGCGGGTCCGGGTTCGGTGGATGGCCGTCTTGCGGGAACGGATGGGCGAGGCCGTCACAGTCGTCGAGCTCCCGGACGGTGCCCGGGTTCGAGACCTCCGGGCTTATCTGGAGGAGCGGCGGCCCGACTTGCGACGCTACTGGGAACGGGTCCGCTGGGCCTGGGAAGACGCTTACATCGACCGGGACGATGAACCCTTACGGGACGGGGAGGTCCTTTATGCCATTCCGCCGGTCAGCGGAGGCCTATGACCTCTATTTGACGGAGGAGGCCCTTTCGTTGGACGACGTGTTTGAACGACTCCGGATGGCCGAAGTCGGTGGCATCGCCCTGTTCGTCGGTACGGTCCGGTGCTTCGCCGAGGGCCAGACCGTCGAGGGTCTCCACTATGAGTCCCATACGCACCTGGCCCTGAACGAGCTCGAGCGGATCGTCCAGACAGCCCTCCATCGATGGCCAGTCCGACGCCTGGCGGTCCACCACCGACTCGGGGACTTGGGGGTCGGGGACGTAGCCGTCATCGTCGGGGCCGCTGCCGCCCATCGGGGGCCGGCCTTCGAGGCTTGCCGTTACGTCATCGATGCCCTCAAGCAGACCGTGCCCATCTGGAAAAAGGAATACTTTTCGACGGGCTACCGTTGGGTCGCCGACCCGGCTGAAGGCTCGATGACGGGATCTGGGGACGAATAGTGGAAAATGCACGTCGGGGAGGGCTCCGGGGGCAGGGGGCAGGACGGCGCAGGTCTTTTGCCAGACCCCTGACCCCCGATCCCTAACCCCTTAATGTCCGGGAGCATTGAGCATGGATGACGTGCGGCCGGAAGCTCAGCGTCCGGAAGTCGCTTCGGGTTTCGAGGAAGAGCCCCTCACGGCCCCAGAAGGAGTGGTTGAGCGGCTGACGCCGCCCCGGGTGATCGTCCGCTTTTTCGTGATTCCCCTCTTGCTAGTCCTGGCTGTATTGGGCCTCTACGTCTTCTTCGGGTGGCTTCTGGGGACGCAGAAGTCGCCGGAGGACCTTCTGAAGGACCTGCGGAGCGCCTATCCCTCGACCCGTGAGCACGCCTTGTACGACCTGACGTATACAATCCAGACCCGCCCCGAGATTCGGAACGATACCCGTTTCCTCCAGGCCCTTATGGAGCAGTATCGGCGACGGCAGGAGTTCCGGCCGGAGATTCGGGTCTATCTGGCGCTGGCCCTTGGGCATTTGGCCCGCCCTGAGAGTCTGCCCGTCCTGCGAGAGGGCCTGGCAGATTCGGACCCCCGGATGGTCTTCTACACGATCTGGGCTATTGGCCGGGTCGGCCAGCCCGAGACCGGCGCATGGCTGGTCCCCTTCGCTGAGCACCCGGATGATGGCATCCGGGAGATGGCGGTCTATGCCTTGGGGAACCTGCGGTATGCACCGGCCCGGGACGTCTTGGCCCGACGCCTGGACGACGCCAACCCCTCTGTCCGCATGAATGCCGTCCTGGCCCTGGCTCAGCTTCAGGCCCCAGAGGCCCTTTCCGGCTTGCGTCAACTCTCCCGACGAGACTACCTGATGGGGCTTCCCCAGATGGATGCGACCAAAGCCGAGGGCATCCTGCTGAACGTGCTTCAGGTCGCCGACGCCTACGCGGCCGACCCCGAACTTCGGCAGAACGTCGAACGACTGGCCCAGTCTGACGAGAGCCTGAAAGTGCGGAATGCGGCCCTAGACTGGCTCCGGCGGCATGGCGCGTGGCGTCGGGACAAGTAAACGCCTTGGGCGGGTCCGCCCATCGAGACAGATGGACCGATAGAGGAATTAGGAGGGACGCAGGCCTCTGGCCTACAGGTCGAATTGCTGAGGCCCTCATGCGGGACATTTTGTTACGGGCTTGTCGTCGGGAACCCGTGCCCTACACGCCGGTCTGGTTCATGCGACAGGCCGGTCGGGCCCTGCCGGAGTACCGCCGCCTGCGGGAGAAATACAGCTTCGCCCAGCTCCTGCAAAACCCTGACCTAGCCACGGAGGTGACCGTCCTACCCGTCCGGCAACTGGGCGTCGATGCCGCCATCCTATTCGCAGACCTGGCCACGCCCCTGACCGGGACGGGGGTCCGCTTCGCCGTGCGGGATGCCGAGGGCCTCGTCGTCGAGACCCCTATCCAGACGGAGGCGGACGTCCGGCGCCTGCGGGTCCCCGAGCCGGCCGAGAGCGTGCCCTACGTCCTCGAGACGGTCCGCCGGTGTCGACAGGTC
>JANXAA010000179.1 GCA_025061865.1 Acidobacteriota bacterium
GGTTTGGAGAAAAGCCTTGAAGCGGCCATCGGGCGGGTTTCATCCCTGGGGGACCCCGCCGAGCGGGCAGGCCCTCTTCCGGCCATGAAGCGGCAAGAGATCGTCCGCCGTCATTGGCCGACCCTCGTCCAGCCGACCCTCTTGGCTATGGACGCCCGGTACGCCGTCTTGGAAAAACTGGCCGAAGAACTCCTCCAGATGGATCTCGACACCCTGAGCCCCCGCCAGGCTTGGGAATTCTTGGAGCGGTGGCAGAAACGGATCCGCAAGCCTCGGTAGACAGGAGGGCCACCAAGTCCCAGTCGCCAGGTGCCGAGTCCTGGGAAAAGAGACCTTGGACCTGAGACCTGACCCCGCCGCGGGAGTCGACCTCGTCTTAGGCACCCGGGCCAGCCTGAGGTCTTAGGGCTATGGTCTTCCCATTCTGGGACCCGGGACCTGGCAACTGGCACCTGAGACCCTCATAATAGAAAGGGGGAGCACCGATGACCACTTACTTGGTCGGATGGGACCGTTCAACCAGTGCCGAAAAGGCGCTGCTCTTTACCGTCGAGATAGCCCGACAGAGAGGGGGTCAGGTCGTCTTGTGGTACGCCGTCGACGTACCTAAGACCTACCGACTCCTGACCAGCCACGGCAGGGCCATCGACCCGTCCATCCATCAGGAAATGAATCGCTGGCTCGATCAGGTCAAGGCCCATGCCGAGAGCCTTCTCCGGTCCCGGGCGCACACGATCAAGGCCCCGGATCTATCCGTGACGGTCGAAGTATGGACGGGAGACCTTTATGAAGGCCTGATGGATGCCGTCCAACGGTATGACGCTGACTGGATCGTCCTGGGCCGAGGCCAAGACCCCCATCGCTTGGGTAGCTTCGCCCTGAAAGTCCTGCGCTCGACCCTACGGCCGGTGGCGGTCGTCCCCGAGACTTACGAGCCGGTCGGCCTGCACGTCATCGTCGTCCCCGTCGACTGGACGATCCCGAAAAGTGCTGCCCTTCCCCTGGCCCTCGATTTGGCGACCCGTTATACTGCAGAGGTCCATCTCGTCCATGTGATCGAGACCTACTTGCGGGACGTGCCGGTCGCCTTAGAGGCGGCCGTCGAGCAGATGGTCCGAGACTCGTTGGACGAATGGTATCGCCAGCAAGCCGTCCCCACAGACCGGACTGTCCATCAGGCTTTTCGTCGGGCGACCGATGCCGGGACCGGCATCCTGGCATACGCCACCGAGGTGGGTGCTGACCTCATCGTCATGGACAGCCATGCCCGGGGGCCCCTCATGCACCTGATGTTGGGTAGCGTGGCCGAAAAGGTCCTCCAACGGGCGACGGTCCCCGTCATCGTTACGAAGCCAGAGGGCGGGAAGGCCTAACTCGGTATCGGTCCTGGGCGTCGGTTGAGACGCAGGAACAGGGTAAGGAAAGGTTCGAAAGTTCATAAGCTTCGGCACTACCGAATTCCTGAAGGGCCCCATTCCCAAACTGCCGCACTGCCGATAGGTGCACAATGGCGGGATATCGACGAAAAAGTCGGGACGTCTGGTGCGTCGGGGTGGCCCTGGTTCTCTTGGGTCTGGGCAGGGCCAGTTGGGCGGTTGAAGCCACCTTCCAGCCTCCGCCGGGGAGCCCAGAATGGCTGAAGGAGCAAAATGAGTTGGCGATTCAGGCCGCGCGGCAGGCTTACTGGCCGGAGGCCGTACATCGATGGACCAAAATCCTACGCTTCAAACCGGATTGGGCGGCGATCTGGAACAACCTGGCTGTGGCGATGGAAGCGATGGGTCAGTGGGACAAGGCGGTAGTCTACTATCGGAAGGCGATGGAACTGGAACCCGACAATACGGCCTACCGGGCGAATTACATCCGATTTCGGGAGATTCAACAGAAGTATCGAAAAGGGCCATCCCCGGAGTCTCCTGAAACGCCGAAGCCTCCGCCCCCGTCGTCCTGAGGTCGGGGCTCGGGTCAGATGCGGCACGGGGATTGCACAGTCTGAATTACGACCTTTAAGGGTGCGCCGAAGACATCCAAGTGGAGTGAGGGCTTTGGGGAACCCCACTTTAGCGAGCGGAGGTGTGGGACGGCCGAAGACCCCGCTCTGGCCAGCGGGGTCGGGATATTGACCTCCTTCGGAGGGAGTGACCTTTAGGAAGGACACATGGCCTTCATCCGAGGACACCGGTATCGGATTGTCGAGAAGGCGGCCTGTCTCTGGGGACGACGGACCGCGGGGTGGTTGTGGGGTATGGTCCTCCTGGGCGGGGTCGGCTGTGCTTCGCAGGTCATCGAGATCCCTGTGCGAATCCCTACGCAGGCCCAGATTCCCTTGAACGATTATGACGTCGTCGTCGTCGTTCCCTTTTTGACGTATCGGGACTTCCAAGGCGTCGAGGACGACCCTTCGATCGACTATGGGGAAGAAGTTCGTTCGATCGTCCGCAATGAGCTCCAGAGCCATCTTTCTCAGACTATTCTGGTGTCCCATCCAGCGGAGGGCCGCCCCTCGAAGGTGGACTTGCCCGACCCCACAGCCTGGCTCACCCCGGCCATCGCCGAGCAATGGATCCAGGACCACCTCCAGGGCCTAGCCGAGCTGGAGCATGCGACCCGGCCGGCTGTCGTGTTTGGTGTGGTAACCGTTCAAGGTATCCTTCGAGAGGGGGCCGTACCCCGGGAGGAATACCCGCCGCGACCCCCGCCCCCTGGGACGATCCCGCAGGAGCCCGCGCCGGACCGACGGAATGTGGAGGTGCGGGCCAGTATCCGCTTCTTCCTCTTTGATTGGTCGAACCGAAGAGTCCTGTATTCCGAGGCCGTCGAGGAGTCCTTGCAGACCTCATTGCGTCGGATGCACCTGGGGGCCTTCTATGTCCTCCTGGACCGCATCCTCCCGAAGCTCTTGAGTAAAGTCGTCCCTATCTATATTCAGACCGAACGTATTTTAGTCCAAGGCACGCCGGAAGGTCGGCCATGAAGCGTGAGACTGTGTTTTGGCTGACAGTCGCTGGGGTCGTCCTCGGGGCCTGGCCCTCGGGCGCCCAGGTCTATATCCCCTACTACGGGAAAAATCAGGTCCACTACGATCACTTCCGGTGGAAGGTTTACAAGACGGAGCACTTCGACATCTATTTCTATCCGGAAGCCGCTTATGCCTTACCGACCGTGGCGGGGATCGCCGAGTCGGCTTATCAGAAGATCTATCGTATCCTTCAGACGGCTCCGCCTTTCCGGATCCCCTTAATTTACTACCGCAACCAAGCGGAGTACGAGCAGATCAACTATCTCCAAGATGTCACCGGGAGCCTGGGGGTAGCGGAACCTGCCTACAATCGGATGGCCTTCCCCATCGACTTGCCGCCGGACCTCCTTCAAGACGTTATCACCCACGAGCTGGCGCATATCTTTGAGTTCGCTATCATGTTCGGTCAACTGGGCGGCCGGGCCATTAACTTGCGAGCCAGCCCACCCACCTGGGTCTGGGAGGGTTTTGCTGATTATGTGACGGGCCGGCGGGACCCCTTCAACACCATGATCGTCCGAGACGCCGTCCTGACGGAGCGCCTCCCCTATGTGTCGGCTACGCGGGAGTTGGAAGTCCCGCCGGGAAGCGAAATCACGCTCCCACAGTACACCTTGGGGTCCTTCATTTGGGAGTTCATCCGGGACCGCTTCGGGGAAGTCGGTATCCGGCAATTTTGGTTTCAGCTCCGCAAGATGAGCTTTCTTGGCGGTTCAGACCCCTTCCTGGCCGCCTTCGGCGTGACGGAACAACGGTTCAACGAGCTGTTTGCTGACTACTTGCGGAATCGATTCCGGGACTTCCTCGACCGAGAGCCTGCTCTTGAGTACGACCGGATCTTCGAGCTCCCCTATCCGTACCGAAATATCATGACCTACGCCATCTCGCCGGACGGTCGCTACGTCGCCGTCGGGACGGTCAATATCTACGATTACGACCTAGACATCCTGATTCTGGACCGTCGGGGCCGTGTCGTCCGGAATCTGACGCCGGGTTATACGACGGACTTTCGGGACTTCCCGGCTGAACTCCCGCCGGGTCGCTTTGACATGGCCCTGCGGAGCCTGACCTGGTCGCCAGACAGCCAGCGGGTCGCCTTTTTTGCCCGAACCGGGAAGTACCAAAGCTTGTTCGTGATGGACGTTCAAGGTCGAAAGCTTCAAGAGATTTATATCCCTTTGAACAAGACAGCGTCTCCAGCCTTCCATCCTGACGGCCGCCACCTGAGCTTTACGGCTTACGACCGGGAGGGTCGGCCGACGATCTTCCAGATGGACCTCGTGACTCGCAAGTATGAGCCTCTGACGCAGGATGAGATTTACAAGGACACGCCCGTTTGGGTCGAAAACGGGAAAGCTCTCCTTTACGTCGGTCGCCAGCCGGGTCGGTCAGCCATCTACCGGCTGGACCTTGCGACCCGTCAGGTCACCCGCGTCGGTCCGGTCGTCCCGTGGTACTTCTCGACGCCTACGATGTCTCCCGACGGTCGATACCTAATCTTCTCGGCGGATACCGACGGCGCCTTGGACCTGTACCGGGTGGACCTTCAGTCTGGCGAGATCGTCCGAATGACCCGCGCGATGGGCGGTAACTTCAGCCCGACGGTCGTCGCCGAGTCAGACGGCTCTTGGGTTTATTTCATCGGCTTCTTCAAAGGCCAGCTCCACCTCTACCGCGTGACGGTGGACCGGCAGTTGGCTGTCGTTTCACCACCGGCCGAGGAAACCCAGGTCGCCGAGGTGGCCGCGGACCTCCCCCGCTTGAACATCGACCCGGCGGGCATTCAAAAGAAGGGCTTCCGTCCGGTCCTGGGGACGCCCCCGACGCTGATCGGGGGGGCCGACCAGTTTACGTATGCCTTCGCGTCGGCCATCACCTTCGAGGACATCCTGGGGGACCAGGCCGTCACGGTCTTTCTCCAGCGGATTTCTTCCTTCAACACTTTCTACGTGTCTTACCTCGACCGGGCTCGGCGATTTCAGTACCTGACAGAGCTGTTCTGGTCCGACACCTTCTTCATCGGTCCTATCGATGACCGGTTCATCGATTTCGTTAAGGACTCGGTCATCGGAGGTGACGTCTTCGGCTACTATCCACTCAGCCTGTGGAGCCGTATCGAGTTGGGCCTCGGGTTCTTCCGGATCCGGCAGAAGTTCCTGGACCCCTTCGCCCAGGCCCTTCATGAAGCTTACCTCCGTCGGACGGGTGCTCG
>JANXAA010000017.1 GCA_025061865.1 Acidobacteriota bacterium
CGGCGTCGAGTTCACGCCCAAAACCCTGGCTTCGTCCATATCGGCCTCGACCTCAGGCCGGGTCTCCTCCTTGTCGAAGCAGGCCATCAGCCGGTTCGTGTCCAAGTTCAGCTCCCGGATGATCGCCTGGAATCGATCCCGGAGATTCTCGACACGGATCTCGTTCTGACCCTGGAACAGGCGGCTATGGAGGTCCCAGTAAGCCTTAGGATGGTACTTGTACACGCACAGGGCGGCGATGGAGGCCTTGAAGGCCCAAGCGTGGTTAGGGAGCGGGAACTGCTTGTAAATGAACTTGACCTTGTCTCCATATTGCTGGATCAGTTGAGACTCGATTTGCTCAAAGGCCCGTCGACAGAAGGGGCATTGGTAGTCGGAGTACTCGACGATGACGACCTTGGCGTTAGGATTCCCCTTAAAGGGGCGGCCGTCGAGTTTGATCTTACTCATTCGTTCCTCGGCTCCCTGGGCGACCTTGGACCACAGGGCCTTCTGAGGGTCCATCCGAAGGTCGTAGATGCAGTCCTGACAAAGGATCAAGAAACTCCCGTCCCGGCTGACAAAGACCGTCGTCTCTTGGGGTCGATTTTGAGCCGTATAGGTCAGGGCGACTCGATAGAAAGGCATGGCCTTTTCTTCTGTCAAGGACTTTACCTGCAAGTCTTGGACCATAGGGAACATCGTCCGGATGTAGGTCAGGACCTTTGCCTGCAGTGTATCTGAGGGCGGAGCCGACTTTTGCTGGGCGATCAGCAACGAAGCCGTTAGCAGGGAGCCCATAACGACCCCCCCGCCGATCCACCGATAACGTCGAGACATCTGTGCCTCCTAAGAGAGTTTCCCTTACAGCTCATCATACCAAAGGTCCATCCCCTCAGGCAAATGGGTCGGAGTCCTGTCGGCCTCTGATGACCCCACCATCCCTTTGTAGGGCGCATGCCCGCGTGCAGAAGTAAAGGGCTCAGCGCATAGAGTCTGGGTGACCCCGTTGTAGCGGGCGGGGCTGGGATTTTGGATCCCCAGGACCTCATCCTGGATCTTGCATTTCGCATCCTGCGTCTTGGATCCTATCTCCGACTCTCGAGGGGTGGAAGACCGGATGCCGGTCAAGAATCGAGAAGTCGCCGCCGGCGCGTTCCGGGACCGATGGGCCGTCATCACGGGGGCGTCGAGTCCCGTCGGATTGGCCGTGGCGACCCACCTGATGAGCGTTCACGGGATGCGGGGGGTCTTACACTGTCGGGCCCACCGCCGGCCCCTCGTCCAGTTGGTCGAACGTCTCCGCCGGCAGGGCCTCGACGTCCCCGTCCTGATCACGCAGGCCGACTTAGCCGATCCCCGCGCCTTGGAACGGTGGATCGCTTACGTCCGCCGACAGGTCGACCACGTGGGCGTCCTTTTCTTCAACGCCGCTAACTTTTACAAGACCCCTTGGGCCCAGATGAAGTGGCGAGACTTTCTCCGCATGATGACCCTGCACGGGTGGGCACCCATCCGGATAATTCAAAAGTTCTACGAAAAGATGGAACCCCCCGCTCGGGTCATCTTCATGGTAGACGCGGGTATCGAGCAGGGCTATCCGGCCTACGCGGCCTACACGGCCTCAAAGGCCGTCATGGCTCACTGGACTCGCCTGTTGGCTCGGGTCCTATCGCCCTGGGTCACCGTCCACGCCATCGCCCCTTACTGGATCCGTCGGGAAGACGAGGCCTCGGAGCCGGTCCTCTTGCGCATTACCCGGGGAGAGCCCGCTTCCCTGGTAACCCTCCTGCGAGCCGTGGACCTCATCCTTGAGGGCGGTGGGGCCATGACGGGCCAGGTCCTGTGGATGGACAGCGGCCGCTGGCTGGGATGACCCCCGTAGGGCAGGCGCCTCACTGCCTATCTGCCAAGTACATCGATGTCTTTCCCACAGGCGGGACACCGGGTTCGCCGTTGAGTCACCGGCCATTCGGCCCCGCAATAGGGGCATGGAACCTGCGTGCGGGCCCCACATCGGAAGCAGAAACGGGCCCCGTAAGGAAGAGTCTCCCCACAGACCGGACATCCGAGGGCGTCTTCTAACTCTCCAACGGACCGCATCATCGGAAACTGAGAGCTCCGTCCTTAAAAGTCCCCGACGCCTGACGTCCACCCAGCACCCCAATACCGAACCCCTCACGAGTGCCCCGTCATCTCCGTGCGTTGGTCGAAGAGTGTTTGAATCCGTTGGACGGCCTCGGTGAGGTCCCGGAGGTAAAGGCCGGGGTCGATAGCTGACATCATCTCGCCCATCAGATGTTCCAGGTCCTGCAGGGCCTGGATAAGGGCCGTGTCCAACTCGTAGAGGCGGGCCTTCTGCTCGACGGTCAGGGGGCCTCGGCTAAAGAAGTCCGCATATGTGTAATCGGCCGTCCGGAGTCGGTCGGCCAAGTGGGTCATCCGGCGGGCCAGAAACTCGACGTCGTCGATTAGGTCGACCCGGCTCCTGCGGAGGAGGAGATTGCGGAATGTACTTAACTGTTCCCGGTGGCAGTCCAGTTCGTCGGCCAGGTAGGCCCGCAGGCGGTGGTCTGTCTGGGTGGCCACTCCGGCCTCTTGGTAGCCCCGAACGTCAGGCAAACGGGCTCCCAGGGCTTTTCGAAAGCGTTGTTCGTACTGCTTCAGATTCAGCCGCGCCAATGACCCCTCCCGTAGGAAGGCAGGAAAGCCATCGGGCAGTAGAGTAGAACGGGGGGATACGTCCAAGGATTCCTATCGCCTGCATCCTCTACTGCCCGATGGCTCACTCCCTAAGCAGTCTCCCGAAGGAGACAGCACTTTTTGTACTTCTTGCCGCTCCCGCATGGACAAGGGTCGTTGCGACCGACCTTCGGCTGAGTCCGCCGGAAGGTCTTCGGGATACCCCCCGCGGCGGCCTCGGCCGGTTCGTCGTCGACGACAGCCGTCGCCGTCGCCGCTGTCCGAGCCGTCGGGCGCTGGACCTCTGGACGGGACATCTGGTACCGCCGAGGCGTCCGGCGTCGGACGACGGCCGTCTCGGGGACCTCAACCTGGACCCAGTAGACGTACCGGAGGGCCGTCTCCTCGGCGCGGTCGAGCATCTCTTCAAACAGGTGGAAGCTCTCCCGCTTGAATTCGACGAGGGGATCTCGCTGGCCGAACCCCCGCAGGCCGATCGTGTCTCGCAGGAGGTCGAGGGCGTACAGGTGTTCTTTCCAGTGGGTATCGATGACATAAAGGACGACGTCCCGCAGAAAGGCGTTCCACCGGTCGGCGTCTGGGACGAGGGCGGCCTTCGCCCGGAGGCGTTCCCGGAGCTGTTCGACGAGCCAGTCCTGGAGCGCCGCCGGGCTCATGACGTGGGCTTCCGTCGCCAACCGGTAGAGTTCGTCGGAAGCGACGTTCCACTGAAAGACCTCGTGAATACCATGGGCCAGGCTTGTCCAATCCCAGTCCGGCGGGTCCCGCCGCTCGGGACAAGCCTCGGCGACGAGGCGTCCGACGACATTCTCCAGGGCGTTGTCCAGGAAGTCCGAGACGTAAGCCCCACCGACCATGATGCGGTGCCGCAAGCCGTAAATGAGCTCCCGCTGGCGGTTCATGACGTCGTCGTATTCCAGTAGGTGCTTCCGGATGTCGAAGTGCCACTGCTCGACCTTCTTCTGGGCGTTCTCGATGAGACGCGTGATGGTTCGATGCTCGATGGGCTCGTCGTCCGGCATCCCGAGTCGGTGCATCAACCGCTTGAGGCGGTCTCCGCCAAAAAGACGCAAAAGTTCATCCTCTAAGGAAAGGAAGAATTGAGACGACCCGGGGTCGCCCTGCCGACCGGCCCGACCCCGAAGCTGATTGTCAATCCGGCGGGCCTCGTGACGTTCCGTCCCGATGATGTGGAGGCCGCCGAGCTGGACAACCTTCTCGTGGTCTCGGGCGCATTCCTCCCGGATCCGGATCATCTCGGAAATGACCGACAGGTCCAGGCCATCGATTTCCTGGGCCATCTTGCGGGCCGTCTCGAGGTCGTCCCGGAGGACGGCCTTAATGAAGAGCTCGACCCGCCAGTCGTAGCGACTGAGACCCTGACGCTCGAGAAGCTTGGCACAGAGGGCCTCGGGGTTACCGCCCAGGATAATGTCCGTCCCCCGGCCCGCCATGTTAGTGGCAATAGTCACGGCCCCGCTCCGACCCGCCTGGGCGACGATCTCGGCCTCCTTTTCGTGATACTTGGCGTTGAGGACGACGTGGGGGATGCCCTCCCGGCGGAGGAGCTGGCTCAGACGCTCGGACTTCTCGATAGACGTCGTCCCGACGAGGATGGGCCGGCCCATTTCGTGGAGCTCCTGGATGGCTCGGACGACAGCTCGGAACTTGGCATTCTCTGTCTTGTAGATGACGTCGGGGTATTCGGTCCGCCGGAGGGGCTTGTTGGTCGGGATGACGACGACGTCAAGATTGTAGATCTTCTCGAACTCGGCCGCCTCGGTCGCCGCCGTCCCCGTCATCCCGGCCAGCTTCTTGTACATCCGGAAGTAGTTCTGGATCGTGATGGTCGCCAACGTCTGGTTTTCCGTCTCGATGCGGACGCCTTCCTTGGCCTCGAGGGCCTGATGGAGGCCGTCGCTATACCGACGGCCCGGCATCAGACGGCCTGTGAACTCGTCGACGAGGATGACCTTGCCGTCTTTGACGATGTAATCGACCTCATTCTTAAACAGGTGGTGGGCCCGGATGGCCTGGATGACGCCTTGGAGGTCGTCCAGGTGGCGGGGGTCGTAAAGGTTCTCGATACGGAGAAGGTCTTCGACGTGGTGGACGCCTGTCTCAGTCAAGGTGACCGTCTTGCGCTTCTCGTCCAGCTCGAAGTCCTCGCCGGGCCGGAGCCGACGGGCCACACGGTCGTAGACATAATACCGGGACGTGTCCTCCTCGACAGGGCCCGAAATGATGAGCGGCGTCCGAGCCTCGTCGATGAGGATGCTGTCGACCTCGTCGACGATGGCGTAGTGGTGACCCCGCTGGACCCTGTCCTCGAGACGAACCTTCATGTTGTCCCGCAGGTAGTCGAAGCCGAACTCGTTGTTCGTCCCGTAAGTGATATCGCTGGTATAGGCCCGACGACGCTCCTCGTCGTTCATGTCGTGCTGGATGACGCCGACGGTCAAGCCCAAGAACTCGTAGACGGGGCCCATCCAGTAGCGATCCCGCTTGGCCAGGTAGTCGTTAACGGTGACGATGTGAACGCCCTGACCCGTCAGGGCATTGAGATAGGCCGGGAGCGTGGCGACCAGCGTCTTCCCTTCGCCCGTCGCCATCTCAGCGATCTTGCCCTCGTGGAGGACGATCCCGCCCATCAGCTGGACGTCAAAGTGGCGCATGTTGAGGACCCGTCGGGCCGTCTCCCGGACGGCGGCAAAGGCCTCGACGAGGAGGTCGTCCAACGTTTCACCCGCGGCCAGACGGTGGCGGAACTCGTCAGTCTTGGCTCGGAGCTCGGCGTCCGAGAGCCTCTGCATGTCGGCTTCTAAGGCGTTGATCCGAGCGACGACCCGGCGGAGTCGCCGAATTTCCCGTTCGTTCTTAGTCCCGAAGATCTTGCCGAGGACGATCGTGAGGAGCGACATGGTCGTGCCTTGGGTTGGGTGTACGTTTCAGGGGGGTTTGGGACGGCGGTCAGGGACCCCGCAGAGACTTCCTCCCTACCCCCCCGATCCCTAATGACGCCGGATTGAATCTATCTAATTGATCATCGCTCCGTGACGTCTAAAAAGCAACCGACCCCCATGCGGACCTATTACCACCGGGGGCGGCTTTGCTTTCTATAAACCATGCCCGGTCAGGCGGACAGAGGGTTGGGGATCAGGGGTCGAAGGATCAGGGTTTTCCCTGACCCCTTGACCCCTTCCCGCCTCAGGGAGGGTGCCCGGGGGGTCCTCCGAGAAAGGCTCGGGCAGGCCGCCGAATGTCTTCGTACCCAACTTCGTACCCAACCTGAGATTCCATGGGACCCAGGCGAAGTTCTCGACTCCGGATGGCCAGAAACTCTGCTTGCTCCTGAAGTTTCCAGCCGGCCTATCGGGACGACGGGGCCAAGTCAACTCCCGACGTCCGACACAGGTGGTCGCCTTTCCCTCGCGTCTTCACGAATTCACGGCGTGGCGATCCGGAAGTGGACGGTCCGGCCCGCCCGGCGCACGGCCCACCGGATGGGGAGGACCCGGTCGGCCCGGAGGCGCCGGTCCATTGCTTGCCGGACGGCCTGTTCGAATTCTTGGGCGTCCTTTTCCGACGCCCAGCGGGTCACCGCCTGCCACGTCCAGCCCTGGGGGTCGGTCTGAACTAAGACACTCATGTCGCCGTCCCATCCGTCAGCAGCTTGGGCGGCCGTCGGCCGGTCCGTGAAGTGTTCCAGCCATACGAGCCAGCTCAGCTCTCCCACTCGGTCCCGATCGAAGACTTTTCCATCGACCCACATCGGCGGCGGCACGGGTCGACCGGGTCGGTCCTGAAAATAGCGCTCGGGATGAAGGAGCTGGCTCGTGTCAGCCGGCGGGCGTCGGTAGAGGTCGTTGACGCCGGCCCAGCCGTCCCGTCGAAAGGCGGCCAGGACCAGCCGGAGGCCGTCGATGTAAGGAGCGACAAACAGCCGGACGAGCCAGGGCGGATACCGAGCGTCGCCGACGGGGAGGTCGGCCAAGATCTCCAGGAGCTGGTCCATAGTCTCGGGGTCGGCCCCCAGGAGGTCGGCCAGCGACGTCGTGTCCAGGTTCATTGTCTCCATCCAGTACTGGAGCATGACGAGGGTTGCGTCGCCCTCGGCGACGGCCTGCCGGGCCATGCGGGCTTCCCCGTCCTGCTGGACTTCCCGGCCATACAGATAAGACGCCAGGTCCAAATTTTGGTCGACCAGGGCGTGAGCGAGCTCGTGGACGATGATCAACCGTTCGGTGAAGCCCCGCACGTCCTGACGCCAAAACAGGGTGCGGGTCCGGGGGTCATAGACCCCAACGACCTGGTTGCGGTAGAGGTCCTCTAAGAGGGGCCACAGGCTTTGACCGGCCTCCAAGAGACCTAAGAGCTGGAGGACCTTTTCGCTAGCCTGATACCGACGGGCTTGCTCTTTCCGATCGGTCTCTAAAAGTTGGCGTAGCGTTTCGTCTGTCAGGGTTTTCGTGACCAGCCGGTGGCGGAATCGGAGTTGACGGATCCGCGCAGCGGCGTCCATCAGGGTCTGGAGGGCCTCCGGGGGCGACGCGATGGGAACTGGCCCGATTTGAAGAGAAAGGTCCCAGGTACCGGGTTTCGGGTGCCAGAAAGAAGGGCTTGCAGGCCACGGACCCCAAACGGGAGAGGGCGAGCGAAGGCCGATCAGCTCCTCCTGGACTGAGGACGCATTCAAGGCCGGAGTAAGCTTCCCATGGCCGCTCCCCGACCCGACGACAAGGGCGAGACCGACAAGGGCGAGGCCGACCCATCGAAGGCGTAGCATACGCGCCCCTCCTGTATGGGTGTGGACTCGGGATGCAGGATGTAAGATAGGTCCCGGGACCCAGGTCCCAGGAGGAAGGGACCCTCAACTCCTGACCGGCCGGGACACCGAAAGGCCCGGCCTCGAGACGCTGTCAACCCGGGTCCGGTGTCCGATTCCTGGGACCCGGCACCCGGGACCTCATCCTGCATCTTTCATCGCCGGGAGGCAAGGTCATGGAGGTCCTGATCCTGGCGGCCGGCTATGGCGTGCGGCTCCGGCCTTTGACGCTCGTGCACCCGAAAGTCTTGGTCCCCATCCTGAACGTGCCCCTTTTGCAACTCCAATTGGATCGGCTTCGGGGGGATGAACGGATCCAAGAAATCTGCGTCAATCGGCACTACCTGGCCGAACGGTTTCCGCCGCCGACGGCCTGGGATACGCCGGTTTCCATCCGGTACCTCGACGAAGCCGACTTTCCCTACGGCACAGGGGGAGCGATCCGAAATCTCTGGGACGTGAAGGGTCGATTGGACGAAGTCCTCGTCCTCAACGGGGATTCTCTGGGACTGGTCGATACGACGGCCTTCCTGGACTTCGCCCTGGGAACCGATGCCGACGCCGTCCTGTACGTCCGAGGGACAGAGACCACGGCTTCGGACTACACCCGTCTTTTCATGGAGCCGACGACGGGTCACCTGGACCCCTGGGAAGCACCCGGCCGAGAGGCCGTCATGTATGCTGGCATGGCCTTCTTGCGAGAATCGGCCCTCCGCACCCTGCCGACCGAATTTCCGTCCGACTGGTTCCGAGACGCCGTCGCCCCGGCTTGGCAGGCCGGGATCCTCCGTCTCGTCGGCTATCGGGACGACATGGCCTGGTGGGATTTCGGGCACGCCGACCGCTTTCTTTCGACGTATGGGAATCTGGTTCGCACCTGGCAGGAACGACCGGCGGCCTTTGGTCCATTTCGGGCTCGCTGGGAGGCGGCGGGGACTTGGTACCGGCCTGGTCTATGGGTTCATCCGACGGCGTACGTCGCAAATGACGTCGTCGTCGAAGACTGGGCCGTCATGGGAGCGAACTCTTCCGTCGAGCGAGCGGTCCTTCGGGCGAGTATCTTGGACCGATCCGCCCGAGTCCGGCGAACTCGCTTAGTGAACACCTTCATAGGACCTGACGTCGTCATCGAGGGCTTCGACATCGAGGACACCGTCGTGGCGACTGATGCCACGGGAAACCTCCAGACGTGGACTTGGTAGACGGTCCGGGTGGCATGAAGTCGTTGAGGTTCGAGTCGAGACGTCGGGTCCCTTAGCAGTGAGGAAACTCTCGAATCCGCCCCGTGTTCCGCTTCGCCGCCGAAGATGTCCCCTTTATTGCTTTATTGCCCTACTGTCCCTTCCGCCGTTGCTTCGGCTCCGGAGGGACAGTAAACTGAAAATCAGCCTGTGGGAGTGCAGAAGGTGGAGATTCGGGGGACTCTCAAAACGATGTCCCTGCCCGACCTGCTTCGTTGGCTCAGCGAGAGTCAACAGACGGGCGCCCTCGTCTTCCAGGTCGGCCCCGTCCGGAAGAAGCTGTTCTTCCAGAACGGGGCCCTCGTGGCGGCATCTTCGTCAGACCCCCGGGAGTTCTTGGGGCAGTTCCTTCTCCGCAAGGGCTGGATTTCGGAGGCCCAACTTATTAAGGCTGTCGAAGAGCAGATCCAGGCAGGGCGGGTCCTGGGCCGTCTGCTCATCGAAAAGGGTTGGCTGACGGAGGAGCAGCTCAAGAGTGCCCTGCGGGAAAAGGCCTGTGATACGGTCTACTCGCTATTTTTAAGCCCCGATGCGACCTTCGAGTTCCACGCCGGCGAGACTCCTCCTTATGAGATTGTCCCCCTCGGCCTGCCTATCGAGGCTATCATCATGGAGGGCATTTACCGCAAGGACGAGTGGGAACGCATCCGGCAGGTCCTGCCCGCACTGGAACGGACGATCCTTCAAAAGTCGCCGAATGCTGTCCTTCCGCCAGAACTCCGGTCGGACCCCCGGGCCGAGCGGGTCCTCCGTCTCATCAACGGACGCCGGTCCTTACGGGAGGTCGCCCTTCTCCTTTGTGAGACGGACTTCGAGGTCGTCCGTATCGCTGCCCAGCTCTGTGAGAAGCAAGTCGTGACCGTTGCCAGCGAAGTCCCTACGGAGCCGGATATGGAGCGTCCTCAAATCCCTTTAGGGATGCTGGTCGAAGCCTGTCAGGCTAAAGTCCGAAGCGGCCATCTTGAAGAGGCCCTCCGGGTCGTCGAGTACATCGAGACCCACTACACCGACCTTCCCCCGGAGGTCCATGTCCTCCAGAGTCTCGTCTACGGGAAAGTCATCCAGCAGTTTCGAGACCAGGTCCCCCCGACGGCTGTCCCCGTCTTGCGCATTAGCCTGGACGACCTCATACGCTACCGCCTCGACCCCATGCAGGGTTTTATGATCACCCGCATTAACGGCTTCTACGACTTGAAGACCCTCCAGAACCTGGTCCCCGTCTCGGAGGAACGCTTTTACATCCTCCTGAAAAAACTCGTCGATATGGGAATCGTCGGTTTCCAGTCAGGCAAATGACAGAGATCGGGCAGATAGGCTGATGGGCGCCCTGAGGGGGCCGTAGGGATTCAGGAGGAAACCTTCCGTGGGATGACGGCTGTTCGAAGGCCCCGGCCTCGGATTGGCCCCCTGCCCATACATCGTTTCCTTCCATCCAATTGGTACAATCCAGGGATTCCGCCTAAATTTGGATCGACATCCGGAGGGGCGACGCATGGCAAGGGTCGCTTTAACATTAGCCGACGTCCTGGATGCGGCGACGCGACCAGGCGTGCTCTACGACCGCTTGGAAAACAATCGCGTCCGTTGCTATGCCTGCGGCCACCGGTGTGTCATCTTCGACGGTCAGCGGGGCGTCTGTAAAGTCCGCTTCAATCGAGGCGGTGTCCTCTACGTACCCTGGGGCTACGTGGCGGCCCTTCAGGTCGACCCCATCGAGAAAAAGCCCTTCTTTCACGCCTGGCCCGGCGCCCGGACCCTAAGCTTCGGCATGCTCGGCTGTGACCTTCATTGTTCTTACTGCCAAAACTGGGTAACGTCGCAGGCCCTCCGAGACCCCGTTGCCGGCGTGTCGCCCGAGCCGATCCGGCCCGAAGAGATAGTCCGGCTGGCTGAACGCTACGACTGTCAGGTCATCGTCAGCACGTACAACGAGCCCCTTATCACCAGCGAGTGGGCTGTCGACATCTTCCAGCGGGCCAAAGAGCGGGGCTTCCGGACGGGCTACGTCAGCAACGGTAATGCCACCCGCGAGGTCTTGGAGTTCCTTCGGCCCTGGACGGACCTTTACAAGATTGACCTGAAGTCGTTCCGAGACCGGAACTACCGGAAGTTGGGGGGCCGCCTCGATTCGGTCCTTGAGACGATCCGAATGGCCGTCGAGATGGGCTTTTGGGTCGAGGTCGTCACCCTAGTCGTGCCGGGCTTCAATGACTCCCCCGAGGAGCTTCGGGACATCGCCCGTTTCCTCGTATCGGTCTCGCCGGACATCCCGTGGCACGTGACAGCCTTCCACAAGGATTACAAGATGACCGACCCGGACAATACGTCGCCCGAGACCCTCATCCGGACGGCCCGCATCGGCTATGAAGAGGGCCTCCACTACGTGTACGCCGGCAATCTACCGGGCATGGTCGAGGATTACGAGCACACCTACTGCCCGCAGTGTCATCGGGCCGTCATCCGACGCTTCGGCTTTCAGGTCTTAGCCTACCGGCTCGTCCACGGCCGTTGCCCCGACTGCCAGACCCCGATTCCGGGACGATGGGAATGATTTGGGGATAAGGAATGGGTAGGTGGGATGGGGAGTGAGAAGTGGGCATAGGGATGTACGAATCACAATCTACATTTCGCATTCCTCATTCTGTATTCCATCTCGGGGGTTCGACCGATGAAAAAGGGCATCCATCCGGAGTATGTCATCGCTCGGGTCATCTGCGCTTGTGGGAATACGTTTGTGACTCGATCGACCAGGCCGGAGATCCGGGTTGAGATCTGTTCGAAGTGTCATCCCTTCTTTACGGGCCAGCAGAAGTACGTCGACACGGAGGGCCGCATCGACCGCTTCAAGCGAAAGTATGGCCCGTATATTTCGACCTCCCAGACTCCCGGATGAGAAACTCGACGTCGGGTGCTGGGGGTTGGGGCTCAAGGTGCAGGGGTCTGAGAAAAGCCTGATCCGAGGTACCTGTCCTTTCGGTCCTTACGACCTAACAGCCAGCACCCTAAACAGCGGGAATATGTCTCTCATCGTCGGTTGGGACGTCGGCGGCGTGCACACGAAAGCCGCTGCCTTGGAGTATGAGTCCGGTGCTGTCCCAGACGTCCGTGTCGTTGCTCGGCCTTTCGAGATCTGGCGGGCCAAGGACCGCCTACCGGACCTCTTGCGGAAAGTCCTCGCCGAGTTGACGGACCGACCCCCACAAGCGATGGCCCTGACGATGACGGCTGAGCTGTCCGACGTGTTCCGGACGAAGCGGGAGGGTGTTCGGTTCGTCCTCGACAGCGTGGGGGCAGCCTTTCCGGAGATCCCCGTTTACGTCTTGAGCCTAGCCGGTGAGTGGGTCCCCCGGGCCGAGGCCTACGGTCGGCCCCTTGACTTTGCGGCTGACAATTGGCTGGCGACAGCCCTTTACGCGGCGGACGTCTATCGAGACGCCCTCGTCCTCGACGTCGGGAGTACGACGACGGACGTCATCCCCGTTCGGGACGGCCAGGTGGCCGCCCTCGGGCGGACGGACCTGGACCGTCTCTTACATGGGGAACTCGTCTATACGGGGGTCTTACGCACGCCCCTGGCGGCCATCGTTCGGTCTGTGCCCCTGCGGGGCCGATTCTGTCCTGTATCCAGCGAATACTTTGCCGTCACGGGGGATGTCTACCTCGTCCTGGGGCGCATCCGGCCGGAGGACTACACGTGCCCGACCCCCGACGGCCGGCCCCCGACGGCCGAGTTCGCCCGAGAGCGGCTGGCCCGCCTCGTCTGCGCCGACGTCGAAGAATTGACGCCGGCTGAGGTCGATGCCCTGGCGGCCTACGTATACGAGAGTCAGCTCTGGCAGCTCGAGGCCGCCGTCCGGCAGGTCCGGTCCCGCCTGGGGGATCGAGCCGACCTACCTGTCCTACCCCTGGGGGCCGGTGCCTTTCTGGCTGAGGAAGTAGCCCGACGAATAGGCCTGCCCCTGTTAGATCTCCCACCGGCCTGGGGGCCTGCCGGCGGTCGGGTCGCCCCCTGCGTGGCGGCGGCTTACTTGCTTAGGAGTGCCGTTCAGCTCGGGAGCATAGCCTCCCGTCGGCATTTCCCATCGTCGGGGGAGCCCAATCTCTCGAGTCATTGACGGAGTGACGGAGGTGGGGTCCAGGGTGTCGCGCTTTCGTCATTTTCACGCCGTCACGTCACCCCGAAAGTCCTCATGGGTCTTACAGTCCTGAAGGTCGGTGGCAGTCTGGGCGAGCGGGGCGGACTCAAACCCCTGTGTCGGACCCTCGGACAATGGGGTCGCCGGTGGCCCCTCGTCATCGTCCCCGGGGGCGGGGCCTTTGCCGAGATGGTCCGCCAGCATTATGCCCACTGGCTGCTCCGGGAGGCGACAGCTCACTGGATGGCCATCTTGGCCGTCGACCAGTACGGCTACCTCCTGAGCGACCTCATCCCTAACGCCGTTCCCGTATTCGCCCTGCGAGACGCTCGTCGTCTCGCAGGGACGGGGCGGATACCGGTCCTGCTTCCGGGGCACCTTCTGCGGCGTTTCGATCCCCTTCCGCATACGTGGGCCGTCACGTCGGACTCTATTGCCGCCTGGGTCGCCTTGCGGCTGAACGCCCGACGGCTGGTCCTCCTCAAGGACGTCGACGGCCTCTTTGACGGTGACCCGGCGCAAGACCCAACGGCCTCGATGTTCGAAGAGCTGACGGTGGCAGATTTGGCCGAACGTCACCCGACGGGTCGGATCGGCGGCGTGGACGGCTACCTGTCCTGTATTCTGGCTCAGGCCCGATTCGAGACCTGGGTCATCAGCGGCCGGGCGCCGGAACGCCTGATCAGGCTGTTCGAGACGGGCCGGACGCAAGGAACCCGTATCCGACCTGTGGCGTCGGGTCCGTTGCAGGGGTCGCTCCCTCGGCGTTAGATGTTCGGTCCCTACAGACTTTGACACCGAATCCCCAGTCGGGTCTACGAGGCAAAGGGACCGGCCGTTATTAGGGACGACCTACTAGGTCACTCCCAGGCGTATCGAGTTAAGGATGGTCCCTCATACTCGGGACGCCGGAATGACGGCCGGCGTTGAGAGGACGGCGGGCGGGGCGCGCCTTGGCGTAGGTGTCCGTCTGTGGGATAATAGGCTATCCTATGGGGGGTATTTTCCGATTGGGAGCGTGGAAACGATGCGTCAGCAAACGTTGGCTATCATCAAGCCCGACGCCGTCCAGCGGGGCCTCGTCGGGGCCATCCTGCAGCGTCTGGAGGAAGAAGGCTTTCGCATCCGGGCCCTTAAAATGGTCCACCTGACGAAGGCCCAAGCCGAGGCCTTTTACATCGTTCACCGGGAGCGGCCCTTTTACGACAGTCTGATGACCTACATGAGTTCCGGGCCCGTCGTCGTCCTGGTCCTCGAGCGAGACGATGCCATCGATTACCTCCGCCAGGTCATGGGAGCGACGGACCCAGCGAAGGCAGCGCCGAACACGATTCGGCGCCTCTATGGGACGAACATCGAACGGAACGCCATCCACGGGTCGGACTCTCCCGAGTCGGCGGCCTTCGAGATTCCCTTCTTCTTCTCCCGTTGGGAAATCTTCCAGTCGTCTGGAGCGCCTCTATGAGGCCCGTCCGTCATGTCGTCGTCCTGGGTGCGGGCATTATGGGTCGGCAACTGGCGGCCCTGCTCGCCAATGCCGGCGTGTTGGTCGACTTGCTGGACATTGTCCCGCCGGACGCTCCGCCGAACCGCCGTTCCG
>JANXAA010000180.1 GCA_025061865.1 Acidobacteriota bacterium
GCCCAGCGGCGGGGGACCCTCCCCTTGACGGCGACCGACCTCTGGGAGACCATCGGGGAAGCGATAAGAGAACTCGGTGCCGGGTGATGCAGATATAGGATGCAAGACGGGGGAATTCGGGTGTCGGGACCGGGGCATGGGGTCACTTCGACACCCGGGGTACCGGAGACCTGACGCCCCATGGCCTCATGCGGGGTCACGCGACACTCGGCGTCCAGCCCCTACGCCGAAAAGGGGGCCTGGCACCTGACGACCGGGACCTTACCATGGGACAGGCATTGCGGCAGTTGTGGCACGCTCGAGCGCTCGTGTACGTGCTGGTCGTTCGGGAACTGAAGGCCCGCTATCGGGGGTCCGTCTTGGGATTCCTCTGGTCGCTGATGAATCCCCTTCTGATGTTAGCTATTTATGGCCTCGTCTTTACTTTTATCCTCGAGCAGCGGGACCCCTCGATGTCGCCCTATGTCCTCTACCTGGCCAGCGGCCTTCTGCCTTGGATGTGGCTTTCGTCGAGCCTCCTCCAGAGTTGTACGGCCATCCTGGACGGGAGTGCCCTCATCCGGAAGGTCGTCTTCCCGGCTGAGGTCCTCCCTATCGTGTACATCCTGTCCAACGGCGCCCATTTCGTCCTGAGTCTCTTGATCTATCTGACCTTTGCCGTCGCCTTTCACCTGCGGCTCCACGTATCGCTGATCAGCCTACCTCTGATCGTCGCCGCTCAGCTCGTCTTCACGACGGCCCTCGGCCTCGTCCTATCAGCCTTGACGGTCTACTTCCGGGACCTCCGAGACCTCGTCGGAAACTTGCTGACGCTTTGGTTCTTCTCATCGCCGGTCATCTACTCGATGGACTTGCCGGCTATTCGTCGGTCGACGGCCCTGGCGACGCTCCTCCAGCTCAACCCGGCGACGCATCTTTTAGAAGGCTATCATGCTGTCCTCTTTTACGGCCGGTGGCCAGACTGGTCGGCCTGGACTGTCTTCACGGCCGGGGCGCTTCTGATGTTTGGAGTCGCCTACGGCTTCTTCCACCGGATCCGAGACACGCTCGTGGAGGAGGTATAGGCAGGTCGGCAGATAGCCCGGGCGTGGGATTAGGGGTCGGGGGCAGTTCCTCCAGACCCCGGACCCCTTGATCCCAATCCCCTTCCATCGAATTCCCTGAGACCCGGGACCTTTCCCGGGTCGAGTTTAGGGGCGCCGGCTCAGAGCCATGCCGTCGGGTTCGTCGCCCGTCGGGATCGTGTCGACGACCCGCCACTCCTGAAGGTCGATGACGCCGACCTGGTCATCCCCCGAAAAGGCGACGAAGACCCGGCGACCGGACGGCTCGATGACCATCCCGATAGGCATGGCCCCGACGTCCAAGGTGCGAAGCTGCTCGAGCGTCGTTGCGTCATGGAGGGCGACTTGATTTGCCTGGGCGCAGGATACCACGAGGCCCTGACCGTCCGGCAGGGCCTGGATACGGATCGGAAATCGGCAGGTGGGGGCCTTCCGCAGGACTTGGAGTGACCGGGTATCAAGGACGGCGATCGTGTCGGCGGCCCGATTGGTCACGTACACAAAGCGCCCGTCCGGCGAAAGGGCAATACCCTCAGTCCCCGCATCGACAGGGACGTCCGCCAGCTTCATCTGCTTCTTCAGGTCGATGACCGTGACCGAACCGTCCCCGATGTTGGTCACGAAGGCCCGGCTTCCATCGGGCGTCACGACGACCATGTGGGACACCCGTTGGTCGGTCCGGACGGAAAAATCGACTCGCCCTGTCTTGGGGTTCACGACGACGAGGCTTTGATTCTCTTCACAAGTCACGGCGACCCGCCCGTCGGGCAGGACGGCCAGGCCATGGGGCCGTCGAAAGGGGGTCAGGTCGAACGTCCGATGGACCTTCAGTTGGAAGAGGTCGAGCACCGTCAGCGTATGGCCCGGTTTTTCTCGGGTCCCGTAGTCAGCGACGTAGACCCATCGGCCGTCGAGAGAGACAGCGGCCTCGTGAGGTCCCCGACCCGTCGGGAGCGTGGCGAGAACCTCCTTTGTGTCTGGCCTTATCAACATGGCCGTGTGGGCCGACTTGTTGAGGACGACCAAGACCGGTCCGGCCGATTCGGCCGAAACGCCCTGAAAAGTCGTCAGAAGCAGGGCCCCTATAAAAAAGGGAGATAGCCCACGTCGGAACGTCTGCCCCATTTTCATAACCACTCCTATCTCATTGAGTGAGTTACGGCGTCGATAGGGATCCGGTGAGTTCCATGCCCCGACCCAAGGAACCCTTAAGTATAACTTAAATTGCGCCTTACAGGACTCTAACCCGGACGCCTACAAGCAGAGCGACCGGAGACGGGGGTCAGAGACCGCAGACGGGGACGCCCGCGCGCCGGTTTCTACCCTTATGTCTCTTGTCCCACGGCCTCCGAAGGGATACGATCAGCCCACCCTGTCACTTCGCCTCCTGGAGGGGGTCATGCGGAGATTTCGGATTGTCTTATGGAGGGGCCTGTTCTGGGGCCTCCTCGGATGGCTCGGGGCAGCCTCTCCGACGCAAGCTCAGCCCTTGGAGTTTCCCCGTGTGAGTCCGAAGGCCACGGTGTCCCAGACGATCGGCCTGACGACGATCACCATCACCTACGGCCGGCCGGCCGTGCGAGGCCGGACGATTTGGGGTGACCTCGTCCCCTACGGTCAGGTCTGGCGCACGGGGGCCAACGAAGCGACGACCATCGAGTTCACCGACGACGTCCTCGTCGAGGGTCATAGGCTTCCGGCCGGTAAGTACTCGATGTTCACCATCCCGGGCGAAAAGGAATGGACCCTTATCTTCAACCGGGAATGGAACCTTTGGGGTGCCTTCACCTACGACCAGGTCAAGGACAAGGAAGTCTTGCGCATCCAAGTCCGACCCCAGCCGGCTGAGTATACGGAATGGCTCCAATTCAGCTTTGAGGACATGACGCCGGCCTCCTTACAGGCCCCGCCCAACACCACTCGGGTCGTGCTTCACTGGGAGCGGATTCGCGTCGGATTTACCGTGCAGGTCGAACCCCAGACGACCCACGCGAAGGTCCTGGCCCAGTGCCGGTCCGCCATAGCATCTCTGAAGGCCGACGATTGGCAGACGCCGGCCCGGTGTGCCAACTACTGCCTTCAGAATGACGTGGGAACCGATGTAGTGCCTCAGTGGATCGAGAAGTCCATCGCCATCCAAGAGAATGCCAGCAACCTGGGTCTGAAAGCCCGGTGGTTAGCCCGGAACGGTCAAATCAGTACGGCGATCCAGGTCGCCGAAAGGGCCATCCAGCTGGGGAAGGCCCGGAATCAGGACGTCTCGGCCCTGGAGAAGCTGGTCGCCGAGTGGAAGGCCAAGCAAGGCTCGCAGTAAGGCAGGTGCCAGGTCCCAGGTGCCGACTGTAGTGCCGGGAACTCAGGTGAATAACGGATTCCAGGCCCGGACGTCGCCTGTCCCGACCCCGAATCCCTTACGCCCTCAGGTGCCCCGGGAGAAGAGCCGCAGGACCTGGTAGACGGCTGAATAGTCGTCCTCTCCGAGGCCATGGTTTTGAGCCGCTTGGTATAGGACCGCCATCGTGTGGGCCACGGGCGCGTAAGCCCCAAACTGGCGGGCCGCCTCCAAGATGTTCCACAGGTCCTTAGCCATCCACTGAAGGGCAAAGCTGGGCTGGAAGTTCTCCTCCAGCATGGCCGCAAACTTCGCCTCAAAGACGAGGTTGTAGAGCTTCGAGTGCTTGACGACTTCCCACAGGTGGAGGGGGTCCAGACCGACCTGCTGGCCGAAGCTTAGCCATTCGGCGAGGCCTACGACCATGTGAGCCAGTAAAAGATTGCTGGTCAGCTTAGCCAGCGTGCCAGTCCCGACGGGACCCATCGGGACGATCCGACCGCTGAGGGCCTCTAAGACGGGACGGACGGCCTCGAGGACCTCTTCGTCGCCGCCCGCCATCACGATGAGGCGGCCAGCCGGGATGTCCGTGGGCCCGCCCAGGACAGGGGCATCCAGGAACCGGAGGCCCCGTCGACGGGCCTCATGAGCCAGAGCCAGTGTCGTCGGATAGTCGATCGAGCCCATCTGGAGCCAAACTTTATCCGGTGTCGCATATTCGGCCATGCCGCCTGGCATGGACCATACAGACCGGGTCACCGGTCCGTCATTCAGGACGGTTATCCAGACGGGATGGGCTCTTAGGAGGTCCGGCAAGTCCGACGCAACGGGAATCCCCTCGGCCACCAGGCCCTGGAGCCGCTCGGCCGTGCGGTTCCAGACCTGGACGGAAATGCCCTGGGCGTATAGTCGGCGGGCTATCGCTTGGCCCATCCGACCCCCACCGATGATGCCGACAGACGCAACGGTCGCCATGACGTAACCCCTGACGAGGAAGGCCCCAGGGACCAGGTCCCGGCTAAAAGGAATCGAGGACCAAGGACCAGAGACTGCCTCAAGAAGCGCCCTCTCCTCCGAAAAAAGAGGCCGAGAATAAGGACCCCCTGCCCTCCAGACATGGCCTGCCCCCTCCCCATGGGAGGCCTTTCAAACCCTGCTCGCTCGAGCAGGGTCCTCCGGATAGCAGGATAGGGTCCCGGTCCCAAGCATACATCATCTTTACGTCCTCACAGAGCAAGTCCGCTTCGCTCCGGAGATGAGGCATCTCATGAACGCTTCGGGAGTCCGCAGCCCTTTGAACTGGGACCTGACGCCTGGGACCTTTACCGAGTCTCCCGGAGCGCCGCCACCAGCGCCTCCACATCGACGTCGGCCGGCGTCAGGGGTTGAGCACCCCGGGTCGTCACGGCCTCGATCTGGGTCAGTGTCCACCGTAGGGCGCCGACGATAGGGATCACATGCTCGACGGGCACGGGCCACCGGCGCCCGGACTCTGGCCATCGTCGTTGAAAGTGGTCGACGACTTCCAGGAGGCGGGGCGTGACTTCCGGGGCGACCCAAATCGGGAACAGGGTCCGCCGCCCATGGTCGTCGTACCCCGCGCCGAGAACGGTCGGTTCGACACCGGGGTCCTCGCCCGAAGCCCGGGGAAGGACTGACCCCAAGTGCCAGCCTCGATAAGCAAACCAGGGGCGTAAGACGGAAAGGACCGAATGGGCGTCCATCCGATGCCTCGAGGATATGGGTCTCAGCTCCCAGATGCTGGGCCCCAAGTACACGCAATCCAAACCCCACTGGCCCGAGCGGGGTCATCCAT
>JANXAA010000181.1 GCA_025061865.1 Acidobacteriota bacterium
GTCGTCGTCGACGTCCCCTACTACGGCTACCTGCTCTACCAGTGGGACTCCCTCCCGGTCCGGTGGGTCTTTAAAAACGGGCGGCCCTACCAGATCCGGGAGACAGCCGAAATCCGCTACACCTGGATGTCCCACGAGGAGTAGGTCCCGCATCCCCGGTCTCATGGAAGATACAGGAGGCCGGATTCTGGACCAAAGGGTCCATCAGACCTCATCCCTTCATCCGGGGGCCATTTGCGGTATCCCATCGGCGGCGCTATATTTAGACAACCTCGCATCCACCCGTCGGGGATGTGGGACAGCCGACCGCTCTCGGCTGGGGGTTCGAGTCTCTGACCCGGCAGGCCTCTTTCCTTATCAACGCCGCAGGGCTCAAAAGACGCTCCAGCAGTGGGATACGGGTCCGGAAGGGGTTTCCCCTACGGGGGTCGTTGGGTGTGGAGTATTCGGTTTTGTAAAAATCAACACCAAATACTCCACACCCCAGATTCAGGAGGGCTTCGATGACACCGACGGCCCGTACACTCGGTGACCTCCGACGGGACCCGACGTGGTCGACTCATCTGGAGCGGGTCCCCTCGGTCAAGGACGAAATCCGCCGGAACGTGATTGCCCGTCTGCGGTCGGGCGAGCCCCTCTTCCCCGGTATCCACGGCTACGACGAGACGGTCTTGCCCCAGATCGTCAATGCCCTCCTGGCGAAACAGAACTTCATCTTGCTGGGCTTGCGGGGCCAGGCCAAGAGCCGCATCCTGCGGCAGATCGTCCACCTCCTGGACGAATGGGTGCCCGTCGTCGAGGGGTGCGAGATCCACGACCATCCCCTCCGGCCCATCTGTCGCCGGTGCCGACAACTGAAGCAAGAGGCCGGCGACGAGACGCCTATCGCCTTCCTCCATCGGGAACAGCGGTACGTCGAAAAGCTGGCTACCCCCGACGTGACTGTCGCCGACCTCATCGGGGACATCGACCCCATCCGAGCCGCCCGCGGGGGCCACGTCCTGGCCGACGAACTGGTCATCCACTTCGGCCTCTTACCGCGCGCACACCGGGGGATCTTTGCGATGAACGAGCTCCCCGATCTGGCTCCCAAGGTCCAGGTCGCCTTGTTCAACGTCATGCAGGAGGGCGACGTCCCGCTTAAGGGCTTTCCGGTCCGGCGGCCCCTGGACGTCCTGCTGATCGTCACGGCCACTCCTGAGGATTACACGGCCCGGGGCAAGATCATTACGCCCCTGAAGGACCGCATCGGAGCGGAGGTCCGAACCCACTATCCGCCGGACCGGCGGACAGGCATCGCCATCACCCGCCAGGAAGCCTGGTGGCAACGCCCGACAGACCGGCCCTTGGAGGTCCCCGAGTTCATCCTCGAGGTCATCGAGGAGGTCGCTTTCCAGGCCCGTAAGGACGGCCGGATCGACCAACGGTCGGGCGTCTCCCAGCGGCTTCCTATCGCGGCCCTCGAGCTGGCCGTCAGCAATGCCGAACAGCGGGCCTACCGGACAGGCGAACCCTGGGTCGTGCCCCGCATCGTCGACGTCTATGCAGCCATCCCGGCCATGACGGGCAAGATGGAACTCGAATACGAAGGCGAACTGAAGGGCGCCGAGTCCGTCGCCGAGTCCCTGATCCGACAGGCCATCGCCCAGGTCTTCCGGCAATACTATGCCGAGGATGAGTTCCGGGCACTCGTCGAGTGGTTCGAAGACGGCGGCACGCTCATCATACCTGAGTGGGCGCCGACGGCCCACATCCTGCCGGTCCTGCGGCGAGTCCCCCAGCTCCTGGAGAAGGCCGACCGACTGGCCAAGAAGACCCAGCACGCCGACGCCGTCCGGGTCAGCGCCGCCGAGCTGATCCTCGATGGCCTGTGGGCGCATAAGCGCATCAGCCGCCATCCCGAGCAGGGCTACACCCGGGCCGAGGCCCACGTCCCGACCCGCCCGGCCGGACCACCACGAAGAGTCAATTAGGGATTGCCCATCGTGCATTTCGAGTTGCAGATTTAGGAGGGAGGTCGACCATGGCCGGCGCACGGTACACCCGATACCTGGGAGAGCTGGACCTGGAAGAACTCCTGCAGAACCTGATGGGGGCCCTGGAGGACTACTTCCTATTTTCCGGCTTTCCCTTCTCTCGGCGCCGCCGCTCGGACCAGACGCTGGAGGACTTACACGATGCCATCCTGGATGCCCTCCTTCAGGGCGGCGTCCTGGACGAGAAGACCTTCCAACGCTTGCTCCAGCGCTATCCGGGGACGACGGCAGAACAACTTGAACAGCTCGTTCAGGAAATTATGGAGCGACTTCAGTCCGAGGGCTACATCACGACCGTCCCGGAACGGGCCTCGGCCCTGCATCCAGAGGCCATCCCGGACCCGGATTCGCCCCGAGAGCCCGATAAAGTCCGCTTTGAGCTGACTGACAAGAGCATCGACTTCCTGGGCTACAAGAGCCTGCGGGACCTGCTCCATGCCCCAGGCCACGCCGGCTTCGGGGCCCACGAGACGGTCCGCCTGACGCCGAATCAGGAGGCTTATACGGAACCGAAGCCCTACGAGTTCGGCGACATGCTCCAACTCGACGTCGTCGAGACGCTCTTACATACCATCCAGCGACAAGGCCCCCGCTTGCCCCTGGAGATTGAATACGAAGACCTCCACGTCCTTCAAGGGGAGTACCAGAGTGCCTGCGCGACCGTCCTCATGCTGGACTGCTCCCACAGCATGATCCTATACGGCGAAGACCGCTTTACGCCGGCCAAGAAAGTCGCCCTCGCCTTGGCCCATCTGATCCGGACCCAGTTCCCGGGCGACTCTCTCCACTGCGTACTGTTCCACGACAGCGCTGAGGAGATCCGGCTCCGGGACTTGGCAAAGGCCCGCGTGGGGCCCTTCTACACGAACACCTGCGAGGGCTTACGCCTGGCCCGTCGGATCCTCCTGAATCAACGGAAGGAGATGCGGCAGGTCATCATGATCACGGACGGCAAGCCGTCGGCCGTCACGCTCCCCTCGGGCCACGTCTACAAGAACCCATACGGCCTGGACCCCATGATCGTCGAGGAGACCCTTAGAGAAGTCGTCCGCTGCCGGAAGGCCGGGATCGCCATTAACACATTCATGCTGACCGATGACCCCCTCCTCGTCCGCTTCGTGCAAAAAGTCACCCACCTGGCCCGGGGAAAAGCCTACTTCACGACCCCGATGCACCTGGGCCGCTTCGTCCTGATGGACTTCGTCCACCGCAAGGTTAGACACGTCCACTGAGGCCCCGGATGACTCCGTCCCGACGCCGCTCCTGTCCGCGCACTGAAGCGTAACCCCTCGGGCTTCCGTCGGATCGAGCAGCATCTTGCAACAGAACGCGCCCTGCGCTTCATCATCGTGACGCCACCATTCCAACGCCTCGCGCGGCTTGCCGGCCAACTGCTGTCATCGCTCGACCGTCTAACCAAACCGTTGCCGGTACTCAGCCGGCAGTTCGTCGGCTTTGATGACCCCGGGTGCAACCGGGGCAAGTCGAATGGCCACCTCCCAGGGTAACTCGGTCGGAAGCGACATCGAGCCCCCACTCTTTAGCCCCTTGCCCCGCCACTTCTTTTCGCCTCCGCTTCCAAGAACTTTTCACGGTAACGATGCCCCACCGTTCGGTCGGCGTTCGCTAAGCCCATCTCAATCATCTTTCGATTGACAAAAATTCGATTGGTCAAATAAAGGTAGGTAGGAACTGGCGCGCCATCTGCTTGGAGTAGAGGTTCAAAACGAAGCCAAACTCGCTTGCCCAGGATGAACCTTCGCAGATAGGCGAGTGTCTGCCCTTTTCGTTCTGGTGGCACAGCGATGCCGAGCAATTGCACAACCAGACCGTTGTCCATTTGCAAGGTCCGCTCATCCAAAATAGCCACAACTTTGTAGGTGGCTTCATCGCCAAAGCGAAGTGACTTCGGGTCCACGAGCGGCTTGGCATCCTTCACTCTCGGCACATACCCGTGCGGCGGTTCAACAGGCGGCAAGGTTTTTTCTCGCTTGAGAATAGCCACGGGCAGCGAAATTAAAGCATGCTCGGGCAAACCGAGTTTCTGGCGGATGATGGGCTCAAACTCCGGTTGAATTTCGTAGCCGATCGCATTACGCCCGAGTTCCAAGGCGACTTTGACGGTTGTGCCGCTACCCAAAAAGGGGTCGAGAACGGTTTCGCCCACGAACGAAAACATGCGAATCAGTCTTCGGGGCAGTTCTTCAGGGAACATGGCTTCGTGCAGCGTTTGTCTTTCGCCGGTAAATTCCCAGTGCCCGCTGAAAAATTCCTTCCATTCGTCACGAGTCAGCTTAGATGCTTCCTTAACTCCCATCGGAGCCGTATCCCTTGCCCCGTGGCCCCGGCCCCGTTCAGGCTTTTTGAACCGCAGGATGAACTCGTAATCCAACTCAACGATGCCGTTGGGCGGGTAGGGAAAAGAACCCATCACGACAGCGCCGCCGGTCGTCCGCAGGGTCGGCTTTTTGCGCCGAATGATGGCGCCCATGTAGTCAAAGCCGAGGGTTTCGCACTGCGCGATGATTTCGGCGTGGAGGGGGACGACTTTGTAACGCCCATAGAGGGCGGCACGCGCGAATGGGTCGCCGACGTTAACGCACAGTCGCCTTCCAGATTTCAGCACCCGCCCGCATTCACGCCAAACCCGGCTCAAGTCCAGCAAGTATTCGTGGAGGGTCTGCCCGTAACCGATTTGCCCTTCCAGGCCGTAGTCCTTGATGTGCCAGTAAGGCGGCGAAGTCAAAATCAAGTCCCCGCTTTCGTCGGCGACTTCCCCCATGTTGCGGCTATCGGCGATGTAGACGACTGCTTTCGTCGGCACGCTCTTCGCCTCCTGCCCATCGGCTCTAGCTAGGTTCCGAATTCATACAGGTCCATCCCTCTTACCCGGGGGATAGCGCCGGTTCCCCTGGGTTTGTATCGCCGCTGGGGCAGATGTCCTACTCTAAAAGGGGATTGCCATCGGCATATTCGAGGATCATGGAATGGCCGTTTTCATGTTTTCTGTGAAATTGTATGATTTTTCACACGCTCCTGACCCGCTTTAGCCAGGCTGGGACTGGATTGAGCCGCTCCTCCATAGACCGCCGCCGGCTCCCTTGGAGGTCAACCGCCGTATTTGGCCAGGTATTCCCGACCCCTCTCGGAAATCGCCCAGATGCCGCGCGGGC
>JANXAA010000182.1 GCA_025061865.1 Acidobacteriota bacterium
CGGAACGGAGCGACCTATCCCGTAGTCCTGCCGCCAGAGCCCCGGTGGTATCGAGCGCGCACGTCGACGGCCAAGCTAATGATGGACATCGGCGTGCTCCAGGGGACATACCTGGGCATTTACGTGGGACCGCCCTGCGGTTATTGGCGGTCTCGCCGGCTGACCTGTAAGTTCTGCACGACGGGGGAGAACGTCGGCGTCTCAGAGGCCCTGGAAAAGACCGTCGAGGACGTAGTCGAAACCTGCCGGCAGGCGAAGGAAGAATCCGGTGTGACGTTCGTTCACTTCAACAGTGGTTTTCAGGGTGGGGACCGGGACCTGGAGATGGTCGCCCCTTACGTCAAGGCCGTCAAGGAGCGAGTCGGCCTCATCGTCGGCGTCCAGATGGTGCCGGCCCGGGAGCTGTGGCGCTATGACTGGCTCATCGACTTGGGCGTGGACCACTTCTCCTTCTGTTTCGAGTTGTACGACCCCGAGTGGTTCCGCCGGATCTGCCCCGGGAAGGATCTTACCTTAGGCCAACGGGCTTTCTTCCGGGCGATGGAGTACACGAGTCGTAAGATGGGCAAAGGTCGGGTCTCCGGCGAGATCATCGCCGGCATCGAGCCCATCGAGGCGACTCTCCGGGCCATCGACTCCATCACTGATGTAGGGGCTTTCCCGACGGTATGCGTCTTCCGGCCCCTCATCGGGGCCGAGATGGAGGACTGGCCGCCTCCGCTCTTCGAGGACATGGTCGTCGTCCACCGTTACATGCTGGAGACCTGCCGCCAAAAGGGCATCCCCATCGGCATCGCTCCCCATATCGAGGTCAGCCTCGTCTTTCTCCCGACGGACGCCTTCTACCTCGTCGACCGGCATCGATGGGACCTTCGATGGTATCGATGGAAGAACCGAATCCTGGCCTGGCTGGCCCGGCCATACTTTGCCTGGCAACTCCGGCCCCACTGGGTCCGGGACCGGGGACCCGATTTCTACCGGCGCCGATTTCAAAGACAGGCGGACTCCAAAATGCAGGATCCAAGCCCTGCTCGCTAAAGGGGGGTCGTACGGGCCCTGGACCATTCGGAGGACCCTATGGAAATTTCGGATGGACGGACGCGTCGTCTGGTCACGGGTGGCTCGTCGGGTCTGGGCTGGAGGGACGGTCGTCTGAAATCCCGGGGACGACCCGACGGGCGAAGCCGAGCGAGCCCGATGGCCGGAGGCCCGCGGGTACCTGACTCACTAAACATTCTTAAAGGGGATGCCTGGACCTCTCGGACGAGACGGACCGTCCGGCTATTTGCGACGTAGCTCACAGTCGTTCAGACGTCTGGGCCCGAAACTTCCCTAGACAGGGGGCCTGCTCCATGTATCTTCCCGCAAATCCCGAGTCCCACCACGCAGTTCCATGCATGGTCACCGAGCTCCGACGACTCGGTCGGGGCCTGGCGGATCGGGGGGTCGATCGGTCATGGTCGAGGTCTTCCGACAGTCCATCGAGCTATACGAAGAAAATCGACGTCTCATGCGGACCTGCCCCCGGGTCAAGGCCGAGGAGCCGGCCCGGTCCGACCGGTAAGGCCCCCGCCCTGGTCCGGGCCGGGACCCGCCTGCCCGTGGATGAACACAACCGCCTGCTGGCCGAAGCCCTCAGCTTGTCAAGGGTCCCGCCCTGCCGGGACTGCCGGATGTGCCCATGGGCCGGGAGAACATCCGCATGTCTGGGAATCCCATCGACGAGGGGTTTTGCCGAATACGTCGTCATCCCAGCCCACGACCTGTTCCCCTGCCAGAATTCTTAGAAGAGGGAGCCATCATCGCCGACGCCCTCACGATGCCCTTCCACGCCGTCGTCTACCAAGGCCAGGCCCGACCCCGGGACCGGGTCGCCGTCATCGGCTACGGCGGGATCGGCCTAAATGCCGTCCGGGCTACCGCCCTTCAAGTCGATTCTGATGCCATTTTCACGAGCTGAACGGCACTGTTAACCCAGGATAGACGGAGTTTAGAGGCAAGTGCAGGTCTCCCTACGTCCCTCCTAGCCCTGCTCTGGCGAGCCGAGGTGGGGATCGGATGAGGTGAGGACCTCGTACCCCTGGGCCCAGGTACTCGAGACCTTGTCTTGCATCCTAAAATATCACTCATCAGTATCTCTCATCCTGGCATCCGGGGGAGGACCGTGGGGTCTGATGCATCGGCCGTTCATCGGACAGCCGTCCTGGTGGCCGTCGTGATGAGCGCCTTCCTGACGCCCTTCGTCGGCTCGTCGGTTAATGTAGCTTTGCCGGCCATCGGGCAGGAGTTCCATATGAGCGCAGTCGCCCTGAGTTGGGTCGCCACGGCGTTCCTCCTTTCGGCGGCGGCCCTGCTCGTCCCGGTCGGTCGGCTGGCCGACATTTACGGTCGGCGGCGGCTATTTTTATGGGGCGTCCTCGTCCACACGGTGGCTTCACTGGCGTCGGTCGTCGCTCCGTTCGGAGGTGTCCTGATCGGGCTTCGGGCCCTGCAGGGTCTGGGGAGTGCCCTCATCTTTGCGACGGGGATCGCTATCCTGACGTCCGTATTCCCGGGGCCCGAGCGGGGTCGCGCCCTGGGCTATCATGTAGCTTCCGTCTATACGGGTCTTGCAGTCGGACCTCTTGTCGGGGGCCTCCTGACTCAGGTATGGGGTTGGCGGGCGATTTTCTTGGCGCCTATACCGGTCGGCCTTGGGGCAGCGGCCCTGATCGGATGGCGACTTCGGGACGATTGGACTGAGGCCCCGGGGGAACCCTTCGACGTCTTCGGGGCCCTCCTGTATGCAGGCTCGCTGACGGCCTTCATGTACGGCCTGTCTCGGCTTCCCGGGACGGATGGCGTCGGCATAGTCCTCCTGGGCCTCAGTGGACTGGCGGCCTTCGGTCTGTGGGAGTCCCAGAATGCCAGCCCCCTCCTGGACGTGCGGCTCCTGGGGGCGAATCGGGCCTTCCTGTTTTCGAACCTGGCGGCCCTGATTCATTACACTGCGACGTTTGCCGTCGTCTTCCTGATGAGCCTCTACCTGCAGGGCGTCAAGGGCCTGCCGCCCGCTTATGCCGGGGCCCTCCTCGTCACCCAGCCGGTCTTACAAGCCCTCTTCTCTCCATGGGCAGGCCGGCTGTCCGATCGGGTCGCCCCGGGCGTGATCGCCTCGGTCGGGATGAGTCTCTCGGCGGCGGGCCTCTTTCTGTTGGCATGGCTTGGGCCGACGACGCCGATGGCCTGGGTCCTCAGCGGGCTGGGGCTCTTAGGGAGCGGCTTCGGTCTCTTTTCGGCGCCCAATACGAATGCCATCATGCAGGCCGTCGAGCGTCGACACTATGGGGTGGCGTCCGGGACGTTAGGCACGATGCGGCTCGTCGGGCAGGCCCTGAGTATGGGGGTCGTGACCTTACTCTTAGCCCTGTACATGGGGCCGGCCCGTTTGAGTCCTGAGCATGTCCCCCACTTTATGGAAGCCCTGCGGTCGGCTTTTCTCGTTTTCACGGGGTTGTGTATCCTGGGCATCGGGGTCTCCCTGGCGCGGGGAGGAAAAGGCCGGTGGGCAGGCTAGGTAGATGGGCAGGTCGGGGATCGGAACGGCGCATGCGCATTACGCATTGAAGATGAGAATGAAGAGACGTATTATTTATTTTATTATTAAAAATATGAATTTTAAATTCACGATTTCCAAGTCGCCCTTCGAAATCTTGGCATGAGGGGTCAGCCGCCGCTGTTCTCGTCGCCGCCCTCCGGCGGTGAGTCGGGTCCGTCCGGCCGAAAGGCGTCGCAGCAGTCGTCCCCAGAGGCGGGTCCCGTCCGGCACTTGGTCCTGATCGACGGCAGTGGGTTCGTCTATCGGGCGTTCCATGCCCTCCCGCGGTTGACGACCCGGACAGGCCTGCCGACACACGCGGTCTACGGCTTCGTCCAAATGATAAACAAGGTCCTCAAGGCGTTTGCGCCCGATGCGATTGCCGTCGTCCTGGACGCCCCGGGGCCGACCTTCCGGCATGCCCTGTTTCAGGACTACAAGAAGAGTCGGCCCCCGATGCCGCCAGACCTGCGGGTCCAGTGGCCGTACATCCGGAAGGTCTGCGAAGCCCTCGGCATCCCCATCCTCGAGATGGAGGGGTTCGAGGCCGACGACCTCATCGCTGGCCTGGCCCGGCAGGCCGCCGCTGAGGGCCTCCGGGTCACCATCGTCACGTCGGACAAGGACATGCTCCAGCTCGTCGGCGACCGGATCGAGGTCTTCCATCCCCAACGGGACAAGGTCTACAGGCCTGAAGAAGTTCAGCAAGAGTATGGTCTGGCACCGGCCCAAATCGCTGATTACCTCGCCCTGGTCGGCGACCCTATCGACGACGTCCCGGGCGTCAAGGGCATCGGTGAAAAATCGGCCCGGGAGCTGATTCAGCAGTTCGGCTCTTTAGAGGCCGTTTACAAGAACCTGGACCGTGTGCCGACCCGCTACCGGAGTCGGCTCGAATCAGGTCTCCCGATGGCCCAGCTGAGTAAACAACTCGTCGATCTCGCTCACACGACGCCCGTCACGATGGACTGGTCAAAGCTTCGACGGCAGAATCCCCAGATGACGACCGTCGTCGGCCTCTTGCGGGATCTGGAATTCTTCAGCCTGATGACCGAGTTCTTGCAGGACATCCATGACCGTCGCCCCCGCTATCGGCTCGTGGACGCCGAGACCCTGGCTCAGGAGTGGTCCGCTTGGGTACAAGCTATTCGCGCCCATGGCCGGGTCGCTTTTGGCTACCTCTGGGACGGGCCTCATCCAGCCCGCGGGGAGTGGCGGGCCCTGGCGATGGCTTGGATGCCCCATGAGGCCGTCGTCTTCGACCTGACCGACCCGGCCGTCCGGACTCGTCTCCGGCGCTGCCTACCGGAGGTCCTCTCAGCTCGCGACGTCCGGAAGGTCGCCCACGGGTGGAAGGACTTGATGATCGGCTTCCGCCGACTGGACTTGGACGTCAGGCCGCCGTGGGACGACCCTATGCTCATGTCCTACGTCTTGGACCCCTCGGGGGGGCGCCACGACCTTTACCGTCTGGCCCGGGAATGGCTTCTGTACCGTATGATTGAGCCGGATGTCGTCCGGCAGGTCGCCGCCGATTGGGCGACCGTGAACCCCGAGACTCGGACGGACGTCGTCGGCGAGATGGCCGACGTCGGGCTTCAGGTCACGCAGGTCCTCCGGGACGA
>JANXAA010000183.1 GCA_025061865.1 Acidobacteriota bacterium
CAACCGATGGACGAGCCGCCTACTCCGACCCCCCCGGACACGTTGGAAACCTACATCGAGACGGCCTTTCGAGAGCGGCCCCAGTTGGTCGCTATCCAAGCCCAGTTGGACGCGGCCCAGTATCAATACCGGGCCGCTCTCAACCAGCGGCTCCCGCAGTTAAACCTGGTCGCTACCTACAGCTGGGCGGGTCTGGGCGGGGACCAGCGGATCTTGGATTTCAGTCGAGGCCTTTCGAATGTTACGGTCCTGCGGGTCATCCCCGGGAGCGCTTTGGACTCCCTCCATCAAGTCCTGGGCGGTAAGTATCCGACGTGGTCGATTGGCCTCCAATTGGCTTGGCCCCTGAGGGACTCGGCGACCCGAGGTCTCTTGCTCTGGACGGAAGCCCAACTCCAGACAGCCCGCATCGAGTTAGAACGCCAGCGTCAGAACATCGTCCTCCAGGTCCGGAACGCCTACCGTGACTTGATTGCAGCCCAGCAGAGCTACGAGGCGGCCCAGGCTTCCGTCCGGCTCCAGCGGGAGAAACTGGACGCCGAGCAGAAAAAGCTGGAACTCGGCCTGAGTACGAACTTCATCGTCCTGCAGTATCAGAACGACCTGGCCTTAGCCGAACAGCAACTCCTTCAGTCGCAAGTCAATTACGCCAAGGCGTGGGCCCAGCTCCAGCGGGCTATCGGCCGGTTCCAGCCCGAGCAGGTCCTCCAGATGTATGCTCGTCCCTAAGGGGTGCAGGCGTCCTCGGCTGGGGCGAGGTGTGGGTGCAGAGCCGAGGCCTGCGGACCTTGAATCCCGCAGAATTTATCTGCGCAAGCCGCCGTAGACCTTGAACACTTAGGTCGGGGGCGAGGTCCGAGCGACCGACCGTAAGGGGGTAGGTCCCCAGTCAGCGGCCGAGACTCACGTCCACGCCGTTCCCGTAGCGAACGCCCCCTGGGGCCTCGTCTGGGACGCTTGGACGCCGGCGAACTCGACGTTCGTTCTTAGGCGGCAAAGGCTGCCGCACCGCCTATGAGAGCCTGTACCTGCCGGGTCGCCGAAAATCGCCATACTCGGGTCCCCCCTACAAAGAAGCACTGCCCACGCTGACGGCCCATCGCCTTCGCCGGGATGGCAGTCGAGCTGAGGTCGGGGACGGCCTTGCGCATGCGTCCAAGCGTTCGGGATCGTTGCCCGCCGGGGCCATAAGATTCGACACCCGTGCTTCCTGGCGTCCCGTGGACTGCCTCCTCCAAAAACCGAGACGGGACTTCCCGGATATTAAAGCCCTTGAGATGAGGGACAAGGGAACCGGCTGTTGTAGGGACGACCTGGCAGGTCACACCTCCTCTCCCTCAGCGTCGAGGCCAGAGGGACTGGAACTCCTCCATCGCGAACAGGCGGGATAGCTTGGCCGGAACTTCCCCCATCGCCAGCGATGGCTTACGATTGGAGGGCAATCTGCCGAGATGTCTAATCGGAGGGAGCGTGATCCATGCGACAGACGTCTCGTCATCGATGGCATCCGCTTGGCCTGACCCTCATTGTAGGGGGCCTAGCCATCGCCTCGGCCGTCCCTTCGCTCGCTTCGAAACCTCTCACGATTGACGACGTCCTGCAGTACCGTCCCATCAGTCAGGCCGTCCTATCCCCGGACGGTCGGACCATTGCCTTCGTCGTGGCCCGGGCCGACTTGAAGGAGAATCTCTTCAACACAGACATCTGGGTCGTCGCCACGTCACCGGGCGCCGGGCCCGTCCAACTCACGAATGGGCCGAAGCGAGATGAGAACCCGAGGTGGTCGCCCGACAGCCGTCGCCTGGCCTTTTTGTCAAACCGGGACGGCAAAATGCAGGTCTGGCTAATCGCGCCGACCGGCGGGGAGGCGACCCGTCTGACGGACTCTCCGACGGACGTCGTCGACTTCCAGTGGTCGCCCGAGGGCTCGAAGATCGCCTACATTGCCCCGGAACCCGAAAGCGAGACTGAGAAGAAACGGAAGGAGGAGGAAGGCGATTACGCCGTCGTAGACCAGGAATTCAGGCGAAACCGTTTGTACGTGATCGACATCGCTACAAAGGCGGTCCGGAACCTGACGCCCGATGCGCCGTACCATGTACGCTCGATGGACTGGTCACCCGACGGGCGGCTTCTGGCCTTTTCGGCCCAGCCGACACCCAAAGTGCCCGATAGTCTTGCAACAGACGTCTACGTCATCCCAGCCGACGAGTCGGCTCCGCCCCGGAAGGTCGTGGACCGGCCGGGTCTCGACACGAATCCCCGCTGGTCTCCAGACGGCCGGTGGATTGCCTTTGAATCCGGGGACGGGAAGGTCGACTGGACGGGGAACACGTATATCTGTCTCGTCTCGCCGACGGGCGGGGATATCCGGAACCTCACCCGCTCGTTGGACGAAGAAATTCAGGACTTCCTGTGGTCGCCCGACGGGCGGTGGATTTACTTCCTGGCCGGCCACAGGACCAGTAACCCCGTCTGGGCGGTGGAGGTTACCAAGAGTCAAGTGTTCCGCCTGCCGGGAGACGAGGACGTCTACACGTCTGTGAGTCTCTCTCGGGATGGCCGGACGATGGCCTTTCTCAGGCAAGACCTCCTGAATCCGCCAGACGTGTACGTGGCCGCCGTGACGGTCCGGGACGGCCGACCTCGATGGAGCGATGCCCGACGGGTCACTGACATGAATCCCCAGCTTCGAGAGTTCGCCTTTGGGGCCGTCGAAACTGTCCGATGGAAGAGCACGGACGGCCTGGACGTCGAGGGCCTGCTCGTGAAACCTGTCGGGTTTGAAACAGGCCGGCGGTACCCCCTCTTGGTCATTATTCACGGCGGGCCGGCCGGCGTGTTCAACCGGACCTTTAGCCTCCGGCGAGGCGTTTACCCGATTCAGGTCTTCGCCCAGGCGGGCTATCTCATATTTCTACCGAATCCCCGAGGGAGCGGGGCATACGGCGAGCGGTTTCGCAAGATGAACTTCCGCGACTGGGGCGGGAAGGATTACGAGGACATTATGACGGGCGTGCAGGCCCTCATCGACCGGGGCCTGGCCGACCCGGACCGGATGGGCGTCATGGGCTGGAGTTACGGGGGCTACATGACGGCCTGGGTCATCACGCAGACGGACCGCTTTAAGGCCGCTTCTGTCGGGGCTGGCGTGATAAATCTCTTGAGCATGTTTGGGACGACCGACATTCCGCCCTTCATGGCTCACCACTTTGGCAAGCCCCCGTGGGAGGATAAGGCCATCTACCTGGAGCGGTCGGCCCTTTATCACATCGAGAAGGTCAAGACACCGACGCTCATCCAGCACGGCGATAAGGACCTGCGGGTCCCGACCGCCCAGGCATGGGAGCTGTACACGGCCTTGAAAATGCGGGATGTGCCCGTTCAGTTCATCCTCTATCCCCGGCAAGGCCACGGCATCGAGGAGCCCCGTCTGCTTCGGGCCGCCATGCGGCACAACCTGGAGTGGTTTGACCGATGGCTGAGAGGGCCGGGACATGAGCAGGTCGGCAGATAGGCAGGGAGAAATCCCCGGGGTTGGCCGAGAGGGTCAAGGTCGCCCCATATCCGAACCGCCGGCCGCCATGGTAGCCAGAGGACGCCGGCCCTGTCCTGCGTCGTCGACCTGGGGCAAGACCCGGACTTAGAGCCCCTTCTCGTCGTCACGTCAAGGCCCGGACGACGTAGAAAGTCTTCCGCGACCCGCTGGACCCGAACCACGTCTTTAAAGCCGCCTCAGCGTGGCGACGGCGAAAAACGGCTCAGAATCACAGGCCTCGGCAAAACATCTGGGTACCGGGTCGGCGTATAGAATGGTCTGAGTCCGACGCTGTTTCTCGAATCGCCTTGAGTTCCGGCCCTGCGCATATCGCATGCTGGATCAGGACGATTCCGCCCGCCTTTGGGACGTGCCCAAAGAAAGTGTTCTGGAGTCCCCTTCGAAACTCGGCCGACGTGTAAACGCTGTGATTCACGGGACGACCGACCTGGCAGACGGCTGGCCCCAGGTCGAGAAGCCGGTCCACATCCCGAGCCGGGCGTCTGGGACGGCGGGTTTGGGTCGTCGTGGGGTCCATTTCAGTCCCCAAGTTGGGCCAGACGTTCCGTGTCGATCTGGGCCCGCTGGAGGCGGCCACTGTAGTCGATGTAAACGGCCTTCCATTCCGAGAAGATGTCGAGGACTTGCGTACCGCCCTCCCGGTGGCCGTTACCTGTCTGCTTGACGCCCCCAAAAGGCAGATGGATCTCGGCCCCAATAGACGGCGCATTGATATACGTGATGCCTGCCTGAAGTTCCCGGATGGCGACCATCGCATTGCGGACGTCTCGCGTATAGATGGCCGACGACAGGCCGTAGCGGACACCGTTGGCGATCTCGATGGCTTCGTCGAGGGTTTCGAAGGGGAGGACACAGACGACGGGGCCGAAGATCTCGTCCTGAGCGATCTTCATCGAGGGATGGACATCGGCAAAGACCGTCGGAGCATAGAAGTAGCCGTACTTCAGGTCACCGTCCGTCCGCCGATAGCCGCCGCACATCAGGCGCGCTCCCTCCTGCTTACCGAGTTCGACGTATTGCTCGATCTTTCGAAGCTGGGCCTCGTTAATGATAGGCCCCATCTGCGTCTGGGGGTCCAGGCCGTTACCGACCCGCAGGGCCTTCGCCCGTTCGACAAAGGCGTCCAAGAACTTCGTGTAGATGGCCTTATGAACGATCAGACGGCTAGCAGCCGTGCACCGCTGACCGCTTGTCCCGAAAGCGCCCCAGATACAGCCCTGGACGGCCAAGTCGAGGTCAGCGTCGTCCATGATGAGGATGGGGTTCTTGCCGCCCATCTCGAGGGAGACCCGCTTATAACCCCGGGCGCCGATTTCAGCGATGAGGCGACCGACCTCCGTCGAGCCCGTGAAGGCCAAGATGTCCGTCCCCGGATGCTCGCAGAGGGCCTGGCCCGCCTCCGGGCCGAAGCCGTGGACCAGATTCAGGACGCCCGGCGGCAGACCGCATGCCTCGAAGACCTTCACAAAGTGATGGGCCGTCAGGGGCGTCTCCTCGGAGGGCTTGAAGATGACGGTGTTGCCACACACGAGGGCCGGGAAAATTTTCCAGGACGGGACGGCCATCGGGAAGTTCCAGGCCGTGATGACGACGGCCACACCGACGGGGACCCGAATGCAGAAGGCCATCTTG
>JANXAA010000184.1 GCA_025061865.1 Acidobacteriota bacterium
ACGTCCTCATCATGGACTACGAGCTCCCCGACCTGCGCGGGCCAGCTTTTTTGGAATTGGCCGTGCGGCGAGGCGTCGACCGGAGCCGCATCATCGTGCTGACCTCGCACGACCCAGACACGGTCCGGCAGTCAATCCCTTTGGGCCATTGCTTAGCCATCATCCATAAACAAGACCGGGCCCAACAGGATATCCTTCAGATGGTCATGGACGCCTTGGTCAAGCGGGCCCGCTCGAAACGACCCCGACCGGATTAGCCATGAAACGACCCAATGCTGTCAGTCCCCACGAGGTCCTCTGCGTCATCCTCGGCGGCGGACGGGGCACCCGTCTGTTCCCGCTGACAAAGGACCGGGCCAAGCCGGCCGTCCCTATCGGCGGCAAGTACCGCCTCATCGACATCCCCATCAGCAATTGCATCCACGCCGGGTTGAATCAAATCTTTGTCTTGACGCAGTACAATTCGGCTTCCCTGAACCGGCACATCGCCCAGACTTACAAGTTTGACGCCTTTTCCAGCGGTTTCGTGGACATCCTGGCCGCCGAGCAGACTTACGAATACGAGGGTTGGTACCTGGGGACGGCTGACGCCGTCCGGCGGAATCTCCGCCACTTCCAGCCCCTACCCCACCGCCATTTCCTGATCCTGAGCGGGGACCAGCTCTATCGGCTCGACCTTCGAGACTTCGTCGAACGCCATCAAGCCCTCCAGGCCGACGTCTCCGTCGCCCTGAAGTTCGTTCCGCCCGAGCTGGCGTCGGAGCTAGGGATCGCTGTCATCGACGAGGAGAGCCGTATCGTCCAGTTCGCCGAGAAGCCCCCACCGGAGCGCCTCCCACCCCTGGCCGTCCCGGCGACGATGGTCCCGCCGGAATTGGCCACCGACCATCCGTGGTTCCTGGCCTCGATGGGGATTTACATCTTCAATCGTCCCGTGCTGTTTGAACTCCTGACAGGGACATCCTTCGTCGACTTCGGAAAGGAGATCCTTCCCTACGCTGTCGCCCACTACCGAGTATTCGGATACCTGTTCTCGGGATACTGGGTCGATATCGGCAACATTCGGTCCTTTTACGAGGCCAACATCGCCCTGACGGGTCTGGACCCGCCCTTCAGCTTCTTTGACCCTGAGCGGCCGATTTACACCCGTCAACGCCATTTACCCCCTTCCCGGGTCCTCCGAAGTGAGGTCGTCGACAGTCTGATCGCCGAGGGGTGTATCATCGAGGGGGCCCGGATCCGCCGCTCGGTCATCGGGATCCGGGGTGTCATCCGGGAGGACACGGACCTGGAGGCCGTCCTCATGATGGGTGCCGACTTTTATGAATCACCTGCCGACGCCGAGGCGGCCCAGCGGCGAGGCGAACCGCCCTTGGGGATCGGGCCCGATGCCGTCATCCGGCGGGCTATCATCGATAAGAACGTCCGCATCGGCCGGAGCGTCCGTCTGGTCAACACCCAAGGCCTCCGCAACACCGACGGGAACTTTTACTACATCCGGGACGGGATCATCGTGATCCCCAAAAACGCCGTCGTCCCCGACGGCACGGTCCTGTGACATGGACATGACGACGGGGTGCCGCGCCAAGGAGCTCGTGAGCCCTATGGGCTCATGGGCCATCTCTTATGCACCCTCCGCATGAGCCCAGAAGTCCTCACGCCGTCCAGAAGAAGCTGATCTCCACGATCATGAGGAGCCCGATGGCAATACTCAATCCACCCGCTACGGCGTGAACGACCCGATGAAGCTGCTCCAACTGCCGGGTCAGTATAAATGGGACACCGACCGCTGCGCCCGTCAGGACCATCCCCAGGATGGAGCCCAGACCGAATATGAGGATGAAGACGATGCCCTGGAAGACGGATGGAAGCGACGCCATCACCAAAAGGGTCAGGCTGCCCGATCCTGCTAAACCGTGAATGACGCCGACCAGCAAGGGCCGGTGAACATGATCATGCGCAGCTGAATGGCGGTGAGAGTGAAAGTGGATGTGGGTAACGTCGCCGTGGGAGTGCCAGTGGATGTGGACTTTCTCCCGGTACATCCGGACCAAGACGTGAACCCCTAAGCCGATCAGGACGACACCCACCAACAATTCGAAGGCCTGGACGACTGGAGTCGGGATCTCCCACTTAAAGAGTAATAAGGTGGTCCCGACTACAAAGAGGGTGAGCGTATGGCCCAGGCCCCAGAAGGCACCATAGAGGGCCGCCCGGCGGAGGCGCCGAGTCTCGCTGACTAGCGAGAGAATCGCTGCTACGTGATCAGAGTCGAAGGCATGCCTGAAGCCTAACACCAAACCCAGGCCGAATACTGTAAGCCAGCCGACCATAGCCCCCTTACCATGGAATACAGACGGCTCTGCTTGCGACAATGCAGGACTCTTAGGCCGCACCTACCGACGGCGGGGCCACCGGCGGACGACCCGACCGACGACCTGGGACACTGGGACGGGACCCAGAGCGTGAGAGTCCGTCGAGTCGTATGGGGCATCCCCTTCTAGGAAGAGACGGCCTCCTTCAAGGACGGCCCGGACCCGCTTGACGATATAACGGTTTTCGTAAAAAGGGTGCCGCGCGACGACGATGTCACCGGGTTGCGGCGACCCCTCCCGATAGGCACCCCCGTCGACGAGAACGTAGTCCCCATCCCCGAGGGTCGGAGCCATGCTAGCGCCCCGGACCCGGTACACCCGCCAGCGCCAGCGGAACCCGACCCGCACGGGCCTCAACTGGCCAAGTACCATGGAACTTCCCGGCCCTTCGTCTTCCAGAAGATATCATGAATCTGACGAATCACATCCAGGAGCTCTTGAGCGTGCTGGATACTGACCTCCCGCTTGACTGCCGAGCACAGCTTCGTCGCCTTCCAGACGAGCTCATGCAGGTTCGGGAATTCCTTCAAATGGTCTGCTTTGAAGTAGTCAGTCCACAAAATCAGGATTTCCTTTTTGGCAATCTCGGCCTGCTGTTCCTTGATGGTGATGTACCGTGTGAGGGTATTGAAGTAGGCGTGCTGAGCGGCCACGTCGTTTGAGGCCGGCGGCTTGAGGTCCAGGATCTTCTGCGTGAGTTGAAGGACGGCTTCCGCTGCGATGCGAGCGGAAGCCGGGTCGTACACACCGCAGGGGGCGTCGCAGTGGGCCTCGACCTCTGGAATCGAAAACCGCCGGAATAGCAACTGATTTAATTTCTTTAGGATTCTCTTCATAGGTCCTACCTCCACAGGCAGTCTGGTCTCGGGGACGGTCATGTATAAAAATGTGACAGCGTGACGGAGCCGATCCGACGGTCCGCCGAGGGCTTCCTGACCGAACCCGTCACGACGTCACGCCGCTGGAAAAGCCTTCCTGCTAGGGAGCCCAGGCACGGGACTTCGCCGATGCACTGGGGGCCTTCTCCCCGGGATGATGGAACCCCGCAGTCCTGCCGGCGACCGGAAACGAGAGACAGATGCCGTCTGCGCCAGTCCCTAGTCCCCGGCGGCGGCCTGAGGGGCAAGGCCGAGTGGGGGAAGACCCTTCCATAGGAAATGCATTTGGACAGAGCATTGGACGAGGGGGGCGGGAGATTTTCGAGGTCCCGCTCGAAAGTCCCTATTCGGGATTATTTTACCCGAATGGTCCACCACGCCGCAAGCGCAAAGCGCAAGACCCACCCGATACCCGACTTACGGATTGAGCGGACCTATGAAGAGAAATTTGGGGTCAGGTGTCAGTCATGGACCTGACACCTGACACCCGGCACCCGAGAGACTGAGATCAGAAATCTACCTGGAAACGGGTCACCAGGAATTGAGCCGTCCCGACGTCCCGGCGGTCCGCTCGGACGTAGTTGATCTTTATGGCTGTATTCCCATTCAGATACCAGTTCAGGCCGACCGTCAGGTCCGCCAGACGGCCGCCCCGGATATCCTGGTCGTCGAGGTCCAACCAGGAATACCGCACGGCGATCTCAAAAGCTCCGGGACCTCCATCCGCAAGGGATTTCCGGGGCTTGACCCGGTCAAAGACCCCGGTCGAGGTCCTATAGGGCCGGTGCTCACCGGTCAGGAATACGCTCGCATACACGTAGTAGCCGGCAAAGGTCACGTCCGACCCTGTGACCCGATCCAGGGTCGTCGTGATGTACTCGCCCTGGACCGAAAACGGCCCAAAGACGACGGCGCCTTCAGCTCCTAGCAGACGGCTCCCATCGACTCGAATGTCCCTCGTATCCACAAAATTAGGGGCGATGGAGACCTCCGGCCGAAGCCGGAACCGGACCTGGTCACCGTCAGGCTTCCGCTGACTGAAGGCGACCCCCACGTGAATCAGGCGTTGTCCTTTGTCCGCATACCACGGCAGGCCCGTCAGCCGACCCGTCAGGCTGTACTCACCGTCGCCCTCGCCGTCACCGAAGGTATTGGTGTCCCGAAACACGCCAGCCGCCCACGTCAGCCGATTCTTCAGAACCGCATTGCCCACCATGACACCCGTGTTCCGAGCTGGCACAAAGACATTGGGCAGAGACCGCTCGTTAAACGTAATGAACCGGGCACTGGTCAGTTCTTCCAACGAGAAGGGTTCCTTGAAGTGACCGACCCGCAGTTGGCCCAGGCCTGGAATCCCTTTCAGGCCGATGTATACGTCCGTAAAGCCCGCTTGGCCCCCGGCAAACTCATACTCAGCCCTGAACTCGACCCGCTTGTCCAGGGTCCCCTCGACAAGCACCCGAGCCCGTCGGAAGCGGGTCCCCGTCGTCAGGGAGCCGACCACGGGCTCTACGTCGCGGCCCGTGGCAACTAAACTCCAGTCGTTCTGGATGCGGCCGCCGACCTTAATCTCGACGGCTTGGACGGTCAGAGGCCCAAGCACCCCCAGCAAGAGGGCCAGGCCCAACGCCTTTCGTATGCGCATCGTTGACCTCCAGTAGGTAATTGTCTTAGACAGGTAAGCAGATGGGCAGGTCGGCAGATGGCGGATATGAACGGTGCTGGTCCATATGAATGTCTGCGATTCTATTGGGCCACCCCAGGAGTCGGCTCCATGCCCCATCCACCCACCTATCTGCCGCCCTGCCTATCTGCCCACCTACCTAAGACACCCCATGCTTAATGATCCTGCCCGTAACCATGTAGACGACGTCCTCAGCGATGTTCGTCGACAGGTCGGCGACCCGCTCGAGGTCCCGACTAATCAGGATGAG
>JANXAA010000185.1 GCA_025061865.1 Acidobacteriota bacterium
AAGATGCCATCCAAACCCCGGGGCCCCATAACCAGCCACCTGGGACCACGTCTTGCATCCTGTGCGCCCATTTTGTATTCTGTATTTCAAGTCTGGGCTTGAGGAGGAGGCCGATGTCCCCAAGGAGGATCCTGCTAATGTCCGGCTGGGTCGTACTGACCAGTATCAGTAGTAGCTCTATCTTCATCGCATGCTCATACACCTACCAGACCCCGCCCCCAGGAGGGACAGCCCCAGTTACGCGGGCACCGGCCCCGGCGCCCGCTTATCGTGCGACTCCGGAGGAAGCCCGTCAGCAGCTCCTGGCTATGGGCTTCCAATTCACCGAGCAAGATTTTCTGCGGGCGGCCAAATTAGGCCGGGCCGATGCCGTCGAGCTATTCCTCCAGGCTGGGATGTCGCCCCACGTGGCCGATGCCGAAGGTCGGACGGCCCTGATTTGGGCGGCTAGGCTGGGCTACTTGCCAGTCGTCCAGAAACTGCTCCAAGCCGGAGCGGACGTTAAAGCGCGGGACCGAGACGGGTGGACCGCCCTCATCGGGGCAGCCTGGGCGGGTTACGCGCCCATCGTGGCTGAACTCATTCGAGCGGGGTCGGATGTGAATGCTCGAGATAAATTCGGGAATACACCCCTCATTCATGCCGCTAATCTCGGCCGGACGGAAGTCGTGCAGACGCTTATCGCCGCCGGAGCGGACGTGAATGCCGCTAATGCCCGTGGCGAGACGGCCCTTCGGCTGGCCACGCGCAATGGCTACGCGTCCATCGTTCAGATGTTAAAGGCCGCCGGGGCTCGGTAGATATGGGTGTAAAGTGGGGGACGTTAAATCTTCTGAGGGGAGGTCCGAAGGCGAGCTTCCTCTCAGGCCACCTCGGAAACTCTATTACTTCGCACAACACCTAATACCCGACACTGCCTTGGAGGGGCACTCTCCATGCGTCTTTTTTATATTGCTTGCATGGGAAGCCTCTGGGGGATATGGGCCGCTTGCAGTGCTCTTAGGGAGGAGCCGCCGATGAAACCGGACCTGCGCACCCGAGCCTACGAAATCGCCCAAGAGGCCATCATCGTAGACACCCATATCGACGTCCCGTACCGACTCTACAAAAGATGGGAAGATGTCTCCCGCCGCACCGAGACTGGCGACTTTGACTACCCTCGGGCAAAAGCCGGGGGCTTGAAGGTCGCCTTCATGTCTATCTACGTCCCAGCAGACCACGAAGACAAGGGCGATGCCAAGGCCTTTGCCGAACAAATGATCGGGTATGTCGAGCGGCTGGCCCGGGAGCATCCCGACCGTTTTGCCATCGTCACGTCCGTCGATGAGGTCCGCCGTCGCTTCGGCGAGGGCCGCATCCTGATGGCCATGGGGATGGAAAATGGAGCACCCCTCGAGGGGAAGCTGGAGAACTTGAAGTACTTCTACGAGCGCGGCATTCGCTATATCACGCTGACCCACGCAAAGAGCAATCACATCTGTGACTCGTCTTACGACCCGAACCGCCCCTGGCGGGGCCTCAGCCCCTTCGGCCGCCAGGTCGTCGCCGAGATGAATCGCCTGGGCATCATGGTCGACGTCTCCCATATCTCTGATGAGGCGTTCTATCAGGTCCTGGAGGTCACGCGAGCGCCCGTCATCGCCTCCCATTCCTCATGCCGGGTCTTCACGCCCGGCTGGGAACGAAACATGTCCGACGACATGATCCGGCGCCTAGCGGAGAACGGCGGAACCATCCAGATTAACTTCGGGTCGGCCTTTGTCAACGACGAGTACCGTCGGCGGTCCGAGGCCGCCCGGCAGGCGATCCAAGCTTACCTGCAAGCGCATAAGCTCAGTTTCAGCGACCCGGCGGCTCAGGAGTACATCCGCCAGTACCAACGGGAGCACCCTATCCCGTATGCGGACATCTCGGACGTCGTCCGGTGCGTCGATCACGTCGTCCAACTCGTCGGTATTGACCACGTGGGCCTCGGGTCCGACTTTGACGGCGTGGGCGACTCCCTCCCGACGGGCCTCAAGGACGTGTCCATGTATCCGAACCTGGTCTACGAACTCCTGAAACGGGGTTACTCAGAAGAGGACATCCGCAAGATCTTAGGCGAGAACCTCTTACGAGTCTGGACCCGGGTCGAGCAAGTCGCCCGAGACTTGCGGACAGCGAAAGCCCCCGGAAGAGCCAGTTCGTGACATGCTCTGGTGCCAAAGCGGGACACTCTATGAGTCCCGGGGCGGGGGGACCAGACTCCACTTGTAGGCCAACTCATAGAGGCGTCGGTAGCCCTCCGAGACGCCTTCGATGTAACCGTCCCATTCGTCCCGACGGAGTTCGCCGAGGGCGTCGATGATCATCTCCAAGAGCTCTCGAATGTCCCGGAGCTCGGCCTCGATGGCCGAAAGCCGAGCCCCGAGCTCAGTGGTTTCTCCATTCATACAGCCCTCCTGGATAATCCTTTCTTCAAGGCCCTGAAAATCTAAGTGGGTAAAGCACTACTCTCTCCTGCATCTTCGGGGTGAGGCTGTCAGGTTTCGGGGAAAACCCGGTCCCAGAACGCTCACACCGAAAATTCAAGTCGACAAGGTACTATAGGAAGGGTCCCTTCAAAGTTAGGTCTCAACTTGTAGAATTCAAGAGACCGAAAGTGGTTCCCGACTGACTTCAGAACCTACCCCTTTCGGCTTGCTGGCCTGTCCGGTTGATACCGAATATTTGGTGATGGGTTTCGGGAGACGGCCACGGGCAAAGGGATGGGTCGGACCCTGCTCAAAGGGATGACGGTACCCTGGTCATCTGGCCAGGAAGCAGTTCCGGATTGCGAATTGCGAGATGGTACCTCATGATGAACATGACCATGGGCTTCGAGCGAATGGCGTCTAGTCGGCCCTTTCCGACGCCTGGAAAGCACGTGTTTCAAACAACTTTCTTAGGCAGGTAGGCAGGGTCATCGGATAGGCCGACGGGCACTGAAGGCCTGATCCCGATTCCTGCAACGGCCATGGCCGTCAAAGAGCGATTGGACAAACTCTTGTACGACCGGGGCTGGGTCGAAAGCCGAGCCCGGGCCCAGAGCCTGATCATACGGGGTTTTTTTCGCGTCGCGGGCCGGGTCGTCACGAAACCGGGGACCCGTGTGCCCGTAGACGCCGAAATCGAGTGGGTCCGTCAGCCGGAGCCTTACATCAGTCGAGGAGAGATCAAGCTGGCCCATGCATTAGACGTCTTCCGGGTTGAGGTCACCGGTCGGGTCGCCGTGGACATCGGGGCCTCGACAGGGGGCTTTACCCATTGTCTGCTCGAGCGGGGTGCTCGGCGAGTTTACGCTGTCGACGTCGGGCGCGGCCAGTTGGATCTACGTCTACGGCAGGACTCCCGGGTCGTCGTAATGGAGCGGACGAATGCCCGCTACTTAAGTCGCGATCAGATCGCCGAGCCGATCCAGCTCGTCACGATCGACGTTTCCTTCATCAGCGTGACGAAGGTCCTACCAGCCCTCCTGCGGTTGGACTTCCGGGGCGATGCCATCGTCCTCGTCAAGCCCCAGTTCGAGTTGTCGCCTCGACATGTGGGCCGGAGGGGCGTCGTGCGGCGGCCCGGGGACTGGGCGGCGGCCGTCCGGACGGTCGTCGAGGCAGCCCGGGGACTGGGCTTTTCTGCGCATGGGGTCACGCCGTCTCCGATCCGGGGGGCCGAGGGCAACCAGGAGTTCTTTGTTCACTTGAGGTATCCGGCGTCGCCGGAGGGTCTCTCCGAGACGGCCTTCGAGGCGACCCTGAACGCCGCCATCGGGTCCCTCACGAGCACGGGACGCCCAAGCGGTCCCCCATCCCCGACCCCTCCTGTGGAGGGAGGCCGGGGGTGCCTTCAACTATAAGCTCGGGACGGGACCCCAGGAAGGGTCGACTGAAATCATACAACAGGACCCATTCCTGGAATTCTTCCCGTCGGTACCGGACACCCTGCTGGGCCAGCGCTTCTTCTAACCGAATGGCCTTGAGGTCTTCCGATGAAGGTAAGACGCCGCCTGGGGGTCGCGTAGGGCCTAGTGAGCCAGGAGGGCATGTCGGTTCTTTGTCGTGATGAAGTAAGGCACGGCCCGGATACCTTTGTCCGACAGCCCCGTGAGACGATAAGTTAGCCAGTACTCGGTCAGGACCGAACGGACCTGATGGGTTTTCAGAAAATCCAGGAGTTCCCAAAAGTTCCGCGAGGGCTTGAAGGTAACCTGATATCCGTGGGCCATCGAGACGTCCCTTAGACCCACTCAGACCTTACTTTATCCCTCATCTCGCAGCCTGGGTATCTTGCACCTGCATCCCGTATCTTACTGCCCGGCTTGCAGAATGACTTGGAGTTCTCGGACGGCGATGTGGCCTGCCACGGGCGAGGTCGTCAGCTTGAGGTAGCGGACCCGGTTCGGAGCACACAGGAGAAGCAGACGGTCTTGCCAGGGGTCCGGGCTCGGGTACGTCCGACCGTCGGGCAGGACCTGGGCCCCGGCCCAGACCCACCAGGGCACCGTATAGATAGGCTTCCATGTCGAGCCGTCCGAGGATCCCCAGAGATACAGGACCTTGTCCTTCGGGTCCGTGAGGACCCGAAGAGCCTGGAGAGTGACCTCGCGTTCGAAATCGACCGTGACGTGCCAGTCATCGGTATATCGGGCGACCCACGCCGTGTCGGGGGCACCGTCGGTTATCGCCCGTCGAGCTTCCGGAGCGGTAGGTTCCAGAATTTGAGTCGGTCCTAGGGACTGCCAGTCCCAACGGGTCGGGGGTCGTACGGTTAAGTCCTGTCGAATGCGCTCTAAGTTTAAGACCAGGAGGACATCCTCCCGTTCTTGCTTTCGGCGGAGGACCCACTCGGGCGGGAGGGCTGTCGTCATGAGGCGTCGGTATCGCTCCCACTGGTCCTGGGCGCCGACCTTTCGAAAGCTCTCGGGATGAAAGACCAGGTAGCGGATGTTGAGGGACTGGGCCAGCCAGAGGGCGTGCGGCATGGGAAAGTCTTGGAGGACGAATCGAAGCCACTCGTGGCCTGGGGGGGCCCACGCCGCATAGGCCATAGTAACGGGCTTCCAGTGAAAGGTCGTCCAGTAGCCGTAGAAGGCAGAACCTTGCCGGAAGTCCGAATAGAGAGGGAAGA
>JANXAA010000186.1 GCA_025061865.1 Acidobacteriota bacterium
CCGGCATACCGAACGTCCTACGCTCTTGGCTCTATATGCTTCTTGCCGACCTGCCCCTTTTCGATCCGCTGGCAGAGGACCCGCTCGACAGCCCGGCCGACCTCCGAGGCATATTCGTAGCTCCGGGCAAAGACTCGGAACTGCACGATGCGAGCCGGGAGCCACTCCAACAGGCGGGACAAGGCCTCTTTCCCGACCGTCCGGGTCGCCGGGTCATAGACGTAGACCTGCTGGGAACCCATCTGCAAGGGGTTCAGTGGCCGGGCGTCCTTCATCGCCATATCGACCCGCAGGTCCAGGGACCGAAGCGACGGTGGGAGGGCCTCCCGGATATGGGCTTCTAAAAGCTCGCTCCCGACATCGACGGCTTGCAGGTGGTCGGCCGAGGCCAGCGTCAGGGTCGTCTCAAAGACCGTCTTCCACTCGATCTGCCGGTCCATCAGCTTCTGCCATGCCCGGGCGATGCGGTGCCGCGTCGAATCCGACGGCGCGCCCTGCCACCGCCGGACAGTCTCGAAGATAAACCAATCCGTCAGCACGGAGTAAGCCGTCAGGTCTTGTTCCGGCGGACCCGGCAGGTCCGCCCGGAGGGACTCCATCGTTTCGGGAAAGATTTCCCGCATCTGCAAGTCGATGGCCCGGGCCGTCCGGTGGTAGTACACGTTCTGGTATAGGTAAATCCGGGCCGCCAGGAACATATACAGGGTCTGGGTCCCGGCCCGATGGACAGTCAGGCCGTCGGACGTAAAGAAGGTGTAATACAGGAGACGATGGATGTCGACGGGACCCGGGGCGACCCCACACATGTAAGAGTCCCGCAGGACATAGTCCATATTGTCGGCCGTGTAGACGCCGCCAAACACGGGCACCAAGAGCCGGACCCACAGGGGGACGTCGGGGTCCGCCGTCCGGCCCTTTTGGATCAGAAAGGCGACCCATCGGGGGTCCAAGACCTCGCCCGGCTCGAGTTCATAGGCCGGCGTCCGCCGGATGCCCCGGATGGCCTCCGCCAGGACCTCCAGGACGATACGGGCCCCCATCTGCTCGTGGGTCAGCCCATAGGGCCGTAGGTAGTTTTCCTCGAAAAAGTGAGAAAAGGGACCGTGGCCGACGTCATGGAGCAAGGCCGCCACCCGAAGCAGGGCCTCGACGAGACCCGGCGACGGCGTGTCGGGCGCGACCTGTCGAAGGGTCGGATAGACCTGGTGCGCCCATAGGCTGGCGACGGCCATCGAACCCAGGCTATGTTGAAATCGAGTGTGCTCGGCCGAGGGGTACACCCAGCGGGCGCTCTGGAGCTGAAAGATGGACCGAAGGCGCTGAAGCCAAGGGTGATCGATGAGGTCCTTCTCGGTCACCTCGTCCCGGGTGGCGACGGGGACCGTGAAGCGGACTGTCCGATGGATCGGGTCGTTGAAAATCCCGACTCCCACGTAGGGGGCCCAGGTCGTCTTCATCGCCGATGCCGTTCCAACAGGCGGTGTCGAAGTTTCCCGAGCCAGACGTTTAGGGGATGAGACCGGGACAAGAAGGGCAGGACCGGCCGGCGACGGACACCCATCTTGCGGCGCAGGGCTAAAGCGCCCTTGTGCTGGGCGTCCCACCGAAGGGCCGCCTCGACGGCCTCGATGGCCGACTTCCGGTCTCCAAGCCGGAGATAGACCTCAGCCATCCAGACGTACCATTCGGGGTGATATATCTCCCGTTCGATAGCCTGCCGGATGCAGTCCAGGCCCCGTTCGTATTCCCGAAACCCCAGGGCTAACACATACCCGTAAAGGGCCAGGGCCTGGGGATGATCAGGGTCCTCTTGCAAGACCTCCTGCAGATAGTCCCGAGCCGTATAAAAGGCCTTCTGCTGAATGGCCACCTGGGCTTCCGCGATCCGTTGCGCCATCGCACCGGCCATCGCACCGACCTCCCCTGAGTATTATGATGCAAGATGCAAGATGCAGGATGCAAGGTCCCAGACCCGCTCGTTAGAGCGGGTTCGTCAGGATACGGGGTGTAAGATGCAGCCGCGGTTCCCAGTCCATCGGTGTGGGGCCGGGGGCAAGTCAGCAGGAAAGCAAGAAGACGAGGAGGGAAGAATGATACAGAAGTCTTACTGCTCTGGGGGTGACCTGTTTTCTGGACCGCCTTGACTTCTTTTTCGCCTGACTCAAACCCCCGTACACTCAGCCCCCAGCGCTGAACCCCGGTTCCATTGACGGGCTCCTCGCAGGCACTTATCCTATCTTTGACATCCGGGCTTTGGGCTTTTCAGGATACCCACTACTCAATACCCAACACCGGATACCGAAGTTTTCATACCGACCGAGCCCCCGGCGTGGAGGTAAGCGCATGATTCAGGTTACCGAAAAGGCGGCCTCCGTCATCCGGGAAATGCTGAAAGAGTACCCCGATAAGGCCTTTGCCCTCCGGCTGATGATCGTCCCCGGCGGATGCTCTGGCTTCCAATACCAAATGTTGTTTGACGACGAAATTAAGCAGGACGACCAGGTATTCGAACTCCACGGCATCAAGGTCGTCGTCGACCCCGTGAGCTATCCGTTCGTACAGGGGGCTGAGATCGACTTCGTCGATGGCCTGATGGGACGTGGGTTCACCGTCCGAAATCCCAATGCCACAGCGACCTGCGGTTGCGGCCATTCCTTTTCGGTGTAGGCCGACGGGATTCAGCCCAGGGCGGTGCCCCGGCCCTACAAGGTAGGATGCAGCCCCGGCCCTTGCGCCGACCCGTAGGACGCGGGTGCTTTCCTACACCGATGGGATGGGCCCCTTCACGGATCCTGCCCCACCCGGCCCTCGGGGCCGTAGGGACGACCTGAGGGGTTGCACCCACGACAACTGTCCCCACGGGCAGTGACGGAGACGGTTATGGGCTTCGTCGGTCGATGGTGTGGGATAGGAGGTCTTTTCCTGGCTCTGGGGATGACCGTGCAGGCCCAAGACTGCTTGGTCCGTTCAGACGGCCGAGCTTTAGAGGGCACCCTTCGGAAGGTGACCGGCGGCTACCGATTGGAACGGGAAGGTCGCCCCGCTCTCTTCTTTCGAGCTTCGGAGGTGACAGTCGTCCTGTGGGGGCGGTCCTGCGGCGGAGAGGACGGACAGGCGCCGGTGGACCGGGTAGCGGCGGACCGTCCGAACCGACGGGCCGCCGAGACGACGCCTCAGCTGCTGTCGACACGACCGACTTTCCGGGGCTCGCCGGTGTCCCTGGAGGTCGCCGACGCCGACCTACGGGACCTCTTGGAAACGTTGGGTCAGATGGGAGACTTCAACGTCCTGATGGCCCCGGACGTCCAGGGGAAAGTTACCCTCCGGGTCAAGGACGTGCCCTGGGACCAGCTCTTTGACTTGCTCACCCGTATGTACCGCTTGGCCCATCGAGTCGAGGGTAAGGTCATCGTCGTTGCCTCACCGGATCGTCTGCAGAAGATGTACACCATCGACCCGTAGGAATGCAGGTCGCGGGTCTCAGGTGCCGGGTCCCAGGATGACCAGTGTTGAGTATTAGGTACTGGGCATGGGGTCGTAGGGGGCTCTGGGGCCCCCGTCTCGCCGAGCTATTTCTCGATCTCCGACACCGAACATCCAGCGGCTGGGACCCGGGACCTGAAGGGGATGTCGACTGAACGCGTGCTTCGTATCGGGACTCGGGGCTCAGCCTTGGCGCGCCGCCAAACTGAGATGGTGGCCCAGCGTCTCCGCATGATGGGCCTTGTGACTCAGGAAGTCATCATTCGCACCCACGGTGACCACTTTCATCAGCCTCTTTACGGGATGGGCGTCAAGGGCGTCTTCGTGAAAGAAATCGAGGAAGCCCTCCTGGCTAATGACATCGACGTCGCTGTGCATTCGGCCAAGGACCTTCCGACGGAATTACCCGAGGGTCTCACGGTCGGGGCTTGCCTGCCCCGAGACGTCCCCTGGGACGCCTGGGTTAGCTCGGCCGGTACGCTGGAGTCCATCGTCGCCGGGGCGCGCGTGGGCACGTCCAGCCTCCGCCGCATGGCTATGATTCGCCACTGTCGACCCGACCTGGAGCTTCTCCCCATCCGGGGTAACGTCGATACCCGTCTCCGCAAGCTGGAAGCGGGCGAGTACGACGCCGTCGTCATGGCCGCCGCCGGCCTGGAACGCATGGGATGGTCGGACCGGATCGTGCAGGTCTTGCGACCGCCGGACTTTGTCCCGGCGGCCGGCCAGGGCGTCATCGTCGTCGAAATTCGAGAGGATAGTCCGTGGCGCCCGTGGGTCGAGCAGATCAACGACCGACCCACAGAGCTGGCCCTTCAGACGGAGCGGCGGGTCGTTCGCCTCTTAGGCGGTGGATGCCATGCGCCGGCCGGCGTGTATGCCGAGGCCCGATCGATCGGGGACAGCGTGGGCGCCTATGTCATCCACGTCGTCGCTCGCCTTTGGACCCAGGACGGCGTCCAATCCCTGGGGGCCGAGGCCGTGAGCCCATCTCCCGAAGCGGCCGCCGACGAGGTCGTCCGCCGGCTTCGTGCAGAGCCGGCCTTTCGCCACTGGCAGGAGGCTATCGACGCATGAGTGCCGCGCGCATTTGGGTCCTCCCATGGGACGGTCGGTCGCACCGTCTGGGCCCTTGGGCCATGCCGCATTTTCAAGCGGCCCAGCTCTTGGTCTGTGAGTCGGTGCCGCCGCCCGTCGAGGCCCTGGGGAGCCCGATGGACGTCCCCTGGGTCGAGGCTCCGGCCGGGGATGCCGACCTGGCGACCATGCTGGCGCACTCCGACCGGGTCTTGTGGCTGGCGGCGGAGTCGGACCGGATTGTCGAGCGGCTCCGACGGGTCGGGGCCGAGGAAGTGACCGTCCTCGATTCACCGGAGCGGGCCGTTCCGACGGCCGTCGACAGGGGCTGGGTCCTTGTCACACGACCTTGGCCAGAGGCATGGGAGATGAGCGAGGCCCTGGAAGCCCAGGGGGTCCCTACGATCCCCTTCCCGACGATCGCTTTCGAGGCGGGCGACATACCGCCGGACGTCTGGGTCCAAGCCCCCGAGACGTTCGCCTGGGTCGTGTTGACGAGCGCCCGGGGCGTGG
>JANXAA010000187.1 GCA_025061865.1 Acidobacteriota bacterium
TCAACTTCGGCCACCTCATTTCGTCCCCCCTTTAGCCCGGATCCTGGCGAGACTCGTCTTAGCGAGTGGGGCTTAGAGCTTGCATCTCGCATCCCTTATGGCTTGTAACGAAACACGATATCGAAGGAGAGGGTCTCCCCGGCGTAAGCCGGCGGTAAGGCTGGAAAGGGGGCCGCCAGACGCACGGCCCGCTCGATAGACATATCATACTGGGGGTCTCCGCTGGATTCCAAAATCTTAAACTCAATGACCTGACCGGCCCGGTTGAGAGTGAAGAACACCCGGGCTTGATAGAGGGTCGACTCGCCCCGGGGCGGGACCAGGGGACGCCAGTTGGTACGGATGCGCCACTTTAGGGCTTGGATGTAATCCTGATATGGGAAGACGATACCGCTCAGGCCTTCATCGCCGCCCGTGCCAGCGCCGCTTCCGATCCCCATCTGAACGGCCGTCCCTGGGGTCGTCGGACCCGGGACGGGCGGTGCGACGGGTTGGGCCGTCCTCGGCGCCCGGATGTTGGGAGCGACCGTCGGTCGTTCCGAAGGGGACCTCTGAGCCGACGGCTTTTCGGGAGGCTCCGGCATGTCGTCCGGTCGGGGCGGCGGGGCCGGCGGGGGTTCTTCGTACTTTCGGATCGCACGGGGCACGACCGGCGGGGGCGACGCCGGAGGCCCGACCGACTCGAGCAAGTCGACCCGGATCGAGGCTCCGCCCCCGCCCAAGCGGGCGACCGTCCCCGGCGAGAACGCCGGCCGACCCCACCGGGCAAAGGCCATCAGGACCGAGAGGTGCAACAAGACCGAGACGACCCATCCGACCCGGTGGCCAGCGCGATTCATATTCATGGCTTTCTCTCAGGTGTCCACGGTCGCGTCAGCAAGCCGACCCGGGTGATCCCGTACCGCCGCAAGGCGTCCAGTAGCTGAATGACCCGCTCGTAGGGGACGGCCGCGTCGGCCCGCACATAGACGGACCGGTCCTTCCACGTCGGGGCCCCCTGCCGGATGAAATCTTCCAACTGTTCGGATGCTACAGGAAAGCGGTCGAAATAGTACAAGCCCTCCCGGGTGATCGATACGATCACCCGCTCTTCTTGGGTCAGACTCGCCGAACGGGCCCGGGGGAGCTGGACGTCGATGGTCCGCTGGAGCAAGGGCGCCGTCAGCATGAAGATGATAAGCAGGACCAGGACGATGTCCACGAGGGGAATGATGTTGATGTCAGCCAAGACATCGTCTTCGTCCCGAGATCGCCACACCTGCGGCATCCGTCCTCCCACAGGTACCGGGTGTCAGGTCCCAGGTCTTGGGTGAATCTCCGGAATCATGCACCCGAGACCTGAGACTTGGGTCTGGCCCTTATCCCGGTGAACGGAGGGGTCTTTCAGCGACGCGGGCCTCAGCCGCCTGGGACGGCGGCGGGGCCATCTCGGCCAACCGTTGCTGGAAGACCCACTGGTCTAGAACGTAGGACCCGAAGTCCCGAAGTTCTGTCCGGTACCGTCGGTTCTTTTGAACCAAGACGTTATAGCCGATGAGGGCCGGGATAGCGGCCGCCAGGCCCATCGCGGTAGCGACCAGCGCCTCGGCGATTCCCGGGGCGACGACCGACAGGTCGGCCGTCCGGTAACGACCGATAGATTCGAAGGCTGCAATGATACCCAGGACGGTCCCCAAAAGGCCGACGAAGGGGGCCACGCCCGCCGTCGTCGCCAGAAAGCCCAACTGCCGCTCCAGGTCCTCCATGACTTCATTGGCCGTCCGCTCGACGGCCGGCTCCAGCTCACGCCGCCAATCGATAGGACGGTCTGAAAGGGCCTGGGTCCAAACGCGTCGCTGTTGAAACATTTGGACGAAAACCCGAGCGTATCCGCTGGCCTTCGCATGATAGGCCTCCCGATAGAGCACCTCCGGGTCGTTCGTCCGATGAAATAGCCGGACAAACCGGTCGTCCAGCCGGTTCAGACGCCACCATACAAAGGCCTTTCCGATAATAATGGCCCAGGAGACCAGCGAGAAGCCCACAAGGATCAGGAGAACGCCCTTTGAGACCCAGGATGCCCGCATGAGGAGAGCCCACAGGTCGATCCCGGTCTCTGACAGGGGTTGGACTGGCTGAAGCGTTATTAGGAGGTTCCAAAGCATCAGGAAGCAGTCTCCGCCGCAAGAGTCAGACGACCCAAGAGCCGCTGGGCCTCGGCCGTTAGGGGGGACTCGCCATACTTCTGGAGTAACTGTTCGAGTGTCTGACGGGCGGCATCCCGTTGACCCTGCGCCAGGAGCCAACGAGCGCGCAGGTACAGAAGGAAATCGTCATAGACGGCTCGGGGCTTCTTCTGCTCCAGCTGTCGGAGTTCCTCCAAGGCCTCCCCGTAACGGTTCAGGCCGGCCAGGCTCTGGGCGTAGCCCAATTGAGCCAGAGACCCAATGGGCTCGGGCGCTGACCGGACCGACTCAAACAGGCGATGGGCCTCAGCCATGCGGTCCATCTGGAGGTACAGACTGCCTAAGTAATAGGCACCGTATGTCTGGAGACGGGAGTCTCCCAACTCCCGTAATAGTCGCTCAAGGTCCTTCGTGACGGCCTGCAGACGCTCCTGATAAACCTTGGGGTCCGCCGGCGGGTCGTTTAATAAGTCTTGGGCGGCCTGGATCGTACGGTCGATCAGGGGCTGAGCCTGACGCTCGATTCGTCGATTCCAGACGACCCATGTAAAAGCGACCCCGATAGCCAGGGCTAGCGTCATCCACCACCATCCCGGATGGGTCTGCCACCCTGTCAGGATTAGACGCAAGAACTTGAAGGTCGGTTCTTCGTAGTGCTTGATCTGCTTGCGAGTCAAATGCTTCCGACCCATCAGAACCTCCCTCGACCGGCCAGAAAACAGTCCGCCGCCTGTATTCAGCTCAAAGCATCGACAACCTCATCAGTATCACCCCTTCCGGGACAAGCGTCAAGGAGACGATCGGCTCGACAGAGTCCTTCCGTCTGTGAGAATGCACCGGGTCGGCTCTTTCCATTCGGTATTGCTACGAACCGATGGCCTGCTTAACCCAGCTCGCCCAACCATCCACGCCGTACCATCCATTTAACCAACTCCAGGATGGGCGAAATGGTAAAGGCCGCCGCCACGACGATGCCCCAGTCTATAAGGGGCAGGCTAAAGGTCCCAAACGGTTTGTGGAAGAACGGTAGATAGACAATCAGACTTAACAAACACAGTTCCCATAAAATGGCCAGGTTGAGCCATCGATTGGCAAAGGGTCGGCTCAGGACCGAATGGCGATCCGAGCGGAAATTGTATGCCTTAAAGAACTGGATCAACACCAGGGAGACGAAAGCCATCGTCCGGGCCTCCTCGATGCTCCGGCCCGTATCAAGTGCCCAGGCAAACAGGCTCAGATTGACGACCGCTGACCAAAGGCCTCCGATAGCCAGGAGGATCACGACCGGCCGAGTGAAGATGCCGGTCCGGGGATTCCGGGGTGGACGCCGCATGAGGTCCGGCTCGGGGGGATCCACTGAGAGGGCCAAGGCGGGCAAACCATCGGTCGCTAGGTTGACGTAGAGGATTTGCACGGCTGTTAAGGGCAGGGGGAGACCTAATAGGGTCGTCGCAGCCACCAGGAGAACCTCGCCCACATTCGCAGAAAGCAGATACATCAGGTACTTTTTGATGTTCCCGAAGATGATACGCCCTTCTTCCACGGCAGCTACGATGGAGGCAAAGTTGTCGTCCAGGAGCGTCATCGCTGCAGCTTCCTTGGCCACGTCGGTGCCGGTCACGCCCATCGCGATACCGATGTCGGCTTTCTTCAGGGCTGGCGCGTCGTTCACGCCGTCGCCGGTCATGGCGACGACGTAGCCTCTCTTCTGGAGGGCCGTGACGACACGGAGTTTGTGCACCGGCGAAACACGCGCGTAGACCTCTATATTTTCCACGTCGTTCTCTAAGTCCGTGTCCCCCATCGCCTCCAGTTCGACGCCGGTGACGACGCGACCACCCTTGAGCAAGCCCAACTCGCGAGCAATGGCCTGCGCGGTCGTCGGATGGTCGCCGGTAATCATGACCGGCTTGATCCCGGCCTGCTCACACGTTCGGACGGCGGCCTTCGCTTCCGGACGGGGCGGGTCTATCATGCCTACCAATCCAAGGAATATCATGTCCCGCTCCGCGTCCTCTAGGGTCGCCCCCGGTTTGAAGGCGACGCCCAAGACCCGCAAGGCCTCACCGGCCATCTGTTGAGCCCTTTCGAGCATCATCTGCCGGCCTACAGCGTCCAGGGGGACCACGCCGTCTTCTGTCATCTGCCAGGTGCAAGAAGCCAGCATCACTTCCGGCGCGCCTTTGGAATAGGCGACGACTCCCTCCGATTCGCGGTGCAGAGTCGTCATCTGCTTTCTTTCGGAAGTAAAGGAGACCTCGCCCACTCGGGGGAACCGAGCGTCCAGTTCGTTTTTGGACAGCCCGGCTTTCGCAGCGGCGACTACCAGGGCACCCTCGGTCGGGTCCCCTCGGATAGTCCAGAGGCCGTCGGCGTAGACGAGATGGGCATCCGAAGCCAGGGCAATCGCACGTAGTAACAGCTTTAGCGGCTCCGATAACTCGACGGGGCGTCCGTCTACCAAGAAATGACCCTGCGGTGCGTAGCCGACTCCGGAGACCTCTATCCACTTTCCTGCCACGAAGATCTTACGGACAGTCATTTCATTTTTCGTCAATGTGCCTGTCTTGTCCGTACAGATCACCGAGACGCTACCGAGGGTCTCTACCGCTGGCAGACGGCGTATCAGGGCGTTGCGTCGGACCATTCGACGCACGCCGATAGCCAGGGAGATCGTGACTACGGCGGGTAAAGCCTCGGGAACGGCCGCGACGGCCAGGGCGATCCCGAAAATCAGTACCTCTATGAAGGGCTGTCGCCGAAGCAGGCCCAGGATCACGACGAGCGCCGCGATGCCGAGGGCCGCCCGGGCCAGGACGTGACCGACTCTATCTAAGTTCTCTTGCAGGGGGGTCCGTCCGGTCTCGATTGTTTGGAGCATCCGGGCGATTTGACTGA
>JANXAA010000188.1 GCA_025061865.1 Acidobacteriota bacterium
ATGACCCCACTGGTCTGGCCTAGCATGAAGCGCAGGGCCTGCTGGGTGCATAGGAAAGTCCCCTTTACGTGGATGCCCCATTCTCGGTCCCATTCGTCCTCGGTCATCTCAGTCAGGTCCTTGAACTGCATGATACCAGCGTTATTGACCAAGATGTCCAGGCGGTGGGTCTGCCCCCGAAGCCAGTCGAACAGACGCTCGACGTCCCATCGTTGGCTCACGTCGGCGGGGAAAAACTGGACGGGCCCCAGCGGCCATAGACGCTCCAGGGCCACCTGTCCCCGGTCGGCCCGGCGAGCCGTGATGAAAACGGTCGCCCCGGCTTGGAGGAAGACTTCAGCGATAGCTAGGCCCAGACCGGACGTGCCCCCCGTGATGAGGGCGACCCGCTGGTCTAAACGAAAGTATTGACTGATGTCTCCCATCGTAAGGTGGAGGTGTAAAAGGTGTTTAGGTCCTGAGTGCTGGGGGCGGACCTCATCCATCACGGATAACTCAATGCCATCTTCAAGTTAGCGCCTCGCCAAGTTGGATGCTTATGGTAGGTGGATCGACCCTACTCCATCTCCAAAAATTCAGGTGAACAAAGCTCTATGGGCCAGTGACACGATTCACAGCATCCGTCCGGCCTCATCTTTAGCCAGAATCTCCCCCAGGGGGAGAGGCGTGCACGCTAGGTGCCTCACCCCGAGGGAAGAGGACCAGGGAGAAAAAGCCACAAGATGCGAAACTTGAATACAAGTTATCTCCAAACCCTCTCCCAGGGAAGAGTGTTCGGTGTGGGTCCCTACCCTGGACCCCCTGAAAAGGGGGACCTTTGAGACAGCCTCTCGTTACTTGGTTGGAAAAATCGTGCGCTCCAGGCGACGGGAAAGGTCGATCCGACGTCGCTCGCATGGCTTCAAGGGCGCCATATTTGTCTCACTGTCTTACTGCCCTATCGCCTTTACTCATGAGATGGCCTCTTGGGCTTCTTCCAGCCGCAGGGATACCACGCGAGACACGCCCTGGTCCATGAACACACCGTACAAGGCGTCAGCCCACGCGAGAGTCCGCTTGTTGTGCGTGACCAGGATGAACTGGGTCCGGTCGCATTGCGCCCGGAGGGCCTGCATGAAGCGGTCCACGTTAGCGTCGTCCAGCGGGGCGTCGGCCTCATCGAGGATGACAAAGGCTGCCGGCTGGAGGTCGTTGGCAGCCAGGATCAGGGCGGTCCCCAGCAGGGTCTTCTCCCCGCCGGACATCTGGAGGAGACCCCGGAGTCGCCGACGGGTGTGCCGGACTTCGAGACCCACGCCGCTGTGCAGGGGGTCCGCAGGGTCGAGCCACACGAGGCGCGCCTCATAGCCACTCAAAAGATGGCGGACGTGGGTGCTCAGAAAATCGTTCAAACGCTCCAGGACGCTGCGCAGTCGCTCCAGCATCTGACGGTCCAGGCGGGTCAGGGCCGTCTGAAGCCGTTCCAGACCGTCCCGTAGGTCCGACTGCTGACCCCGCAAGAAGCGGTACCGTTCCGTCAGTCGTTCATACTCCTGAAGGGCCATGAGGTTCACAGGGCCTATCGCCGTCAGTTCACTCTCGAGACGCTGGAGCTCACGGGCGTCGCCAGCCGGCGGGGACGCTTCGCCCAGGAGGTCGGCCAGCCGAACTTCTGGGAGGACCGCGGTCAGACGTTCCTGAAAGCTCTTCCAACGGGCTTCCCAGTCGGCCCACTGGACTTCGGCCATACGGATTTCGTCCAGGAGGCGCTGACGCTCCCGGTCCAAACTCTGGAGGACCTGTTCCGTTTGGCGAAGCCGCTGGAAGGCGTCCCGCCACTGAGTCTCCAGGGCCTGAAGGGCCGAATCGGCCTGTTCACGGGCCTGACGGGCTTGCTGGAGTCCTTGGAACGCTTGGTCGCGTCGGGCCTGGACCGTCGTAAGGCGCTGGCGCCGCTGGAGGACTTCTGACTGGATAGCTTGCAGGCGCTCCCGGAGCTGGGTCCGACGTCGGTCCAGACGCTGAAGTTCTTCCGCCTCCCGACGGACCTGCTGGTAGGCTTCTCCGAGGAGCCGCTGGAGGTGAAGTCGCTGGGCTTCCAGCGAAGCCGCTCGGGTCGTTTGAGCCTGGCGGTCCGCCTCGACTTCCCTTAAGGCGGCGTCTAATGCTTCCCATTGGGCCGCCAGTTCTTGAATGTGTCGATGGAGTCGGGCCAGACGGTCCTGGACCTCGGCCTGCTGGCGGCGGAATCCCTCAAGCTCCCGTTCGATCAAAGTCGCTTGATGCCGAAGGTCTTGGAGTTCCCGGTGCCGGGCGCCCCGTTGGCGATACAAGTCTTCTAAGACGGCCGCCTGATCGGCGTGCCGGGTGACCCAGGCCTGAAGCTCATCTTCGCGGGCCTGGAGCCGGGTCGACTGCTCAGTCAACTCCTGGCGAACGGCGGCCTGCTCTTGCTGGGCGGCTTGGAATTGCCGTTCGGTCTCTTCCCAGAGACGTCGGAGGCGGAGAAACTGAGCGACCTCCCCCGAGGAAGGCGCGTTCCATCGCAAGAGGCCGGGCAACCGGACCCAAGCGCCGTCGGCTGGAATCCCCCAGAAGACGTCGGTCTTTTCCGATAGTAGGGGAAGGCGGGCCAGCACTTGGGTGACCCACGCCGGGAGACGTTCGGCCTCAAAGGCGTCTTGCCAGGTCGGGGCGTCCGTTGATGCCGGAGACCGGGATTGGATTTCCTCTGCGATCCACACGGTCGCCGACGGGGCTTGACAAGCGGCCAAGACCTCGACGAGCCGTTCAGCCGTAGCGGCATCCTGGGCCAGCCAGTCTTCTAAGAGGCCTGCTCCCCAGCGGGCGACGGCCGACATCCATTCGGGCCGGACCCGTAGGATGTCCTGGACCCGAACGACCCGATCTCGAAGCCCTACCAAGTCCAGGGCTTGTTCCACGCGGCCGACCATCTCAGCCGACCACGGGTCAAGTGTCCGCAGGGCAGTTTCCGTGTCCTGAAGGCTCTGCCGCAGGGCGTGCATCCGCTGGTCCGTCTCCCGGAGGCGGACTTGAGCTTCCTGGACAGATCGCCGAAGGGCCTCGACCGCGGCCTGCCGGACTTGAACCTGCGCCTTCAGGTCCGATACCTCGGCCTCCAAGGCGGCGACCGAAACGTCTATCCCTTCCAGGACCCCGAGGATCGACTGGACCTGCTGATTCAATTCAGAGAGACGCTGCTCCCGCTGGCTGACCCAGTCGTCGAGTCGGCGGGCCTGGGTTTGCCAGTACCCGACCTGGCGCTGGGCCTCTTCTCGCTGAGCCTGTAAGACAGCCTGCCGCCGCCGAAGGTCTTCCCATTGACGTTCGACTTGCTGAAGACTTTCTTGGAATTGAGCCCATTCAGCTTCCAGCCGTTCGTGTTCAACCTCGAGGGCTTGCTGGCGAGCCTGCGCCGCTACGTGCCGTTCTTGGACGACGCCCACCTGCTGTTCGACGTCTTGAAGCTCACCCTCGAGCTGGGCCTGCTGATGCAGGACCTGCTGGTAAAGCCGTTCGGCTTGCTGATATTGGGTCTGGGCTTCCTGCCATCGGCGCTCCGCCTCCTGGAGGCGCCGACCGGCCTCTTGGACAGCCCCGCGTTGACGGTCCCGCAGTCGCTGAATTTGTTCAACCTCGGACCACTGCCGCTGGTGAAGCGTCTGGAGTTCCAAGGACTGCCGGTCCAGGGGTTCGATCTTCTGCCGAAGTGCTCGGATAGTTTCTTCCAACTGGCGGCCTTCGGCCTGGAGGGTATGGGCCTGGCGGGCTAAAAGGCTCCGCCGCAGGGCGACGATGCGGGCCTGGAGGTCTAAATACCGGCGGGTCCGCTCGGCCTGGGTCTGGGCTTGGCTCCACTGGGCCTCGACTTCTTGAAGGATGTCGTACAGGCGAAGGAGATTTTGGTGGGTTTCATCAATTTTCTTTTGGATTTCTTCCTTTTTCTTCTTATAAGACGTGATACCCCCGATGGCCTCGACGAAGAGCCGCCATTCCTGGGGTTTCATCTCCCAGAGATGGAGGATACGGCCCTGGGGAACCACAGCATAGGGATGGGGCATGACCCGCAGGTCCCGACAGACCGACAGGACATCCCGCAGACGGCAGGCTCGTTGGTTGACGAGGAATTCGGACTCGCCGTTCCGATAGAGCCGTCGGGTGATCTCGATGGGCTCCGTCTCGACGTCCGTCTGGTGTTCGAAGACTAACGTCACCTCCGCCATGGCGGCCGGCGCCACCCGGGGTCCGCCTGCATAGAGGACAGCGTCTATACGCTCGCTCCGTAAGACTCGGGCATTCGAGTAGCCGAGGACCCAGAGGACGGCGTCCACGAGGTTGCTCTTGCCGACCCCGTTCGGCCCCACGATGGCCGTGATGCCTGGGACCAGCTCACAGACAGTCGGCGACGGAAAACTCTTGAAGCCAGCGATGCGAAGCGCCTTGAGTCGAACCACCGACATGGGCTCACTCAGCAGTGCGATTGGCTCCAGTAAGAATAAAGTCGAGCCGGGCTTTTCCGGCGGCCAGAAAGCACGATGTCAAACGACATGGAGGGTGCACGACGGGAATTGGGCCCTTGGACGCGTGGAGGAAGCGTAGGTAGGCCGCCTGATCCCACGTCTTGCATCCTACATCCCGTATCTCCTATTCCCGTGTTCCCTCGACCCCGTTCCGGCGAGCAGGGCAAAGATAGTTTCGGGAATCCTCCGAGGTCGGCCCCATTATGCCGGTTCCCGTCTGCCTGTCAAACAAGGGCCGCAGGGATGGGATGAACAGAACGTTGGACTTTGCAAGGACACTGGTCCGATCAGCTTTTGCGAGCCTTCAGGAAGAGTGATGGTTCGAGTTGGTCAGGTGAGCAAATCGACCTGGCCTGTCTGCCCCCACGCCCATCTGCTCTCAATGGCAGAACGGTCGTTGATTGGGGACTATCTCAGAGATATCCGTGCTCGGGGGGTGCAATGGGGAGGGTCGCTAGGTGGGGGGTGCGGTAGGGGGGGGTGCAGGGCGGGTGGGGGGGGTTGGTCAGGCTCCGGGGGGGCGT
>JANXAA010000189.1 GCA_025061865.1 Acidobacteriota bacterium
CTGAGGCTCTGGTTGGCCCGGTCCGTAAAACCAGCAAGGTCGGATAACGACGCCCTCGATGTGGCCGGTTTGGGTTGCCTCGAGGACGGCCTGCTCAGCCAGCCATTTGCTCCGACCGTAGTGCATGTACGGCCTTGGCGGATCGTCCTCCGTAAACGTATGGTCCAGATGAGGTTTGAGACCCGCCGGAGAGGTGCTACTCCCGTAGACGAACCGCCGGACGCCGGCCCGGACGGCCTCCTCTAAGGTGGCCTGCATGCGGTGGGTGTTGACCTCATAGAGGTCCCGAATCCGGCGAGGATGGATGCGGCCGGCCAGGTGGAAGACGGTATCGACCCCTCGGAGGGCCTCCTGCAGGGCAGTCCGATCCCGGACGTCGCCGACGACGACCCGGACACCCCAGGCCGTCAGGGGCCCCGGGTCCCGGCCCGGTTGGACGAGGCACGTCACCCGCGACGGCTGAGGTTGGTCAGGATAGGCTCCGCCGTGGGTCAGGAGTTCTACCAAGCGGGTCCCCAACCAGCCGGGCGCGCCCGTCACCCTCACATGCTCCACCGATAGCCTCCCAGGAGTGTGTAGATGAGGGCGACGATCATAAGGACCCATACCAGGACGGTCAATAGCAGGAGACGGTCTCGGAACAGGACCCGACCGAGCTCCTCACTCATCTCTCCGAGGGCGACCAACTAGAGGAAGCGAAGCAGGCCGACGGCGAGGCCCCGGGGAGAGACGCAGTACGGGGCATAGGTCAAGATAGCGGCCGTAGCGGCGGCGATGCCCATTTCCTGGTCCAGCCAACCGGGGGGATACTTCCGAAGCACGAGACGCACGGGCGCCTGACCGAGGCAGTCGAATCGGACCCGCTCGGCTCGGCGCTTGCCGATGACGAGCGTCAGGGTCAAAAAGTAACTACGATGTCCGTCGGAAATTCGGCCATCACGCTACCCGGCCAAGGAGACGCCGGATCCTAGACTTCGGCACTGACCGGGTCTTCAGAAATTCACGTCTCCACACAAAGAGAAGCCGGCTCTCCGAAATGGCCCTGGGGCCGTAGCTACCGTCTTTGACCGAAGCCTAAAACCCCGACCCGACCTCAAGACGCATCGCGAAGCATCTGCTCGATCTTCTGATGTTCCTCGGCTGAGATGCGAGGCCCCATCAGTTCCAGGTAGCGGAGCAAATGGGGACGGGCCTCCTGCTTACGGCCCCGGCGGTACAACTCGACGCCCAGATTGTAGTAGGTCAGCGCATAACCGGGGTCGGCCGCCAGGGCCTTTTGCCACGCTCGGTAGGCGTCCTCCCAGGCGCCTTGGGCCAAACGAGCCGCCGCGTAGCCATTGTAGGCCGCGGCTAAGCGGGCGTCGAGCTGAAAGGCCTGCCGGAAAGCCTGCTCGGCGTCTGCGTAGCGTTTCATCGAGAAATATAAGTTACCCAGGTTGTTGTAAATCAGGGGGTCGGCGTCCGTCAGCCGGAGGGCCCGCTGGAAGGCCTCCAGGGCGAGCTGGAACCGGTTGGTCCGCCAGTAAGCAAAGCCCAAGTAGTTCCAGATATCCGGGTCCGTAGCCTGCAGCTGAGCAGCCTGCCGGAGGGTACGGATGCCGTCTTCGAAGTAGCCCGCCTCGACCAGAGCCTGGCCCAGCTGAGAGAGGAGCTCTGGGCTGCCGGGGACCGCTCGGAGGCCCGCCTGGGCGGCCAGGATGGCGTTCCGGGCATCTCCGACATCTCGGTACACGATAACGAGATTCGTATAGGCCACGATCATGTCCCGACGCCGCGTGATGACCTGCTTCAGGAGGTCGATGGCTTCCGGGGATCGACCCCGCTCGTGAAGCTCCAGGGCGCGTAGGAACATCCGATGGACCTCGACCAAGCGCTTGGGGTCGTCGTCCGGGGTGAAGGTCTTCTTGCGGGGAAGCCCCGTCCCGCCAGCCGCATAGCCGAGGCTCCGCAGGATCTCCAGCGTTTCGGCTGACTCCGGAGTCGGTCGGGGAAGCCGGTCCGGCCTTAGAAAGGTCTGGAGGGTCCGCCGATAGGGCGCCAGGTCTGCATGGGGGGCCAGGTTTGTGCGTTCGTGGAAATCCTTCTGAAGGTCATACAACTCCGGGATCGGTGTATCGATGAACTTCATCCCTCGGTCGATGACGCCCACGATAGGGGCCCAGTTCCGATTGAGGTAGGCGGCGAGGGCCTCGATGTAAATCGGCACCGTCTCGGGCGGACGGCCTTGGGGGTCTTCTAAGTAAGGCGCCAGATTTCGACCTCGGACGGTCTTCGGGACCGGCAAGCCCAGCAGGCCGCAGACCGTCGGAAAGAGGTCTACATGGCTAACCGGCCACGGGACCCGATGGGTTCCCTGAAGCCCGGGTCGGTGGATCAAGAGGGGGATGTGCAAGGTCGCATTGTAGGCAAAGAGGCCATGCGTCGGCTCCCCATGCTCGCCCAGGGATTCTCCGTGGTCGGCCGTCAGGACGACGACGGTCCGGTCCCACGCTTGGCGACGCCGCAGATCATCCAGCAGACGGCCGACCTGGTCATCCGTGTAGGCGACCTCACCGCCATAAGGATCCTGAGCCCATCGACCCGTCCGGTAGGCCGCCGGGGGATCATAAGGCTGATGGGGATCGAACAGGTGCACCCATAGGAACCACGGGCGGTCACCGGTCTGCCGGGTCAGCCAGGCCAGGGCTGCGTCGACGACAGCCTCGGCTTTCCGTTCGGCGAAAAAGATCCGGTGGGGCGAACGGGCGGCGTATTGCTGGTCGTAAACGTCAAACCCTTGGGAGAGGCCAAAACGCTTGTCCAAAGGGAAGGACGCGATGAAGGCGGCCGTGGCGTAGCCATGCCGCTTCAACCATTCGGCCATCGTCGTGAGGTCGTCCCGGACGCGAAAGCCGGCGTTGTCGTGGACTCCATGGTCCGTCGGCGGCAGGCCAGTGAAGATGCTCGTATGAGAGGGAAGCGTCAGGGGCGTGGGGGCAAAGGCCCTCTCGAAGACGTAACCCGCCTGGCTGATGCGGTCCATGTGACGGGTCGCCCCCCGTCGGGGGTCGTAGGTCGTGACGTAGTCAGCCCGGAGGGTATCGACCGTGATGACCAAGAGGGACCACCGCGAGGCCGGTGCCGACCGGGGGTTCAAGCTCCCAGCGACGCCCAGGAGGGCAACGGCCACGCCGACCCATCGTCGGACCCGATCGGCCCTACGTCGCATCCCGAGAACTGATCGCATCGGGCTAATCTCCGAAGGCATGAACCTCTTCACCCCTCATGATAAAGCGCCAGGACCCAACCGACAATCGCTTGTACTTGGTTTGCGACTCGGGCCGAGGATGTGATATCCTCTCAAATCTGAAATAATGGGGGTCCCCTTCGTGCGGCCTCTCCCCCGGGGGAGAGGGGAATGCGCCTCGTCCCCCAGATTGACGACGGGCTGGATTGGGATGGGGGTGCAGGCCTCGGGCCTGGGGCGGGGCTCTAGCATGTCCGCCGGGTGCCCTTACCCCGCGGGAAGGAGGGCCAGGGTGCGGGGGTACGAATGCCCCGGAGCCGTCGGGACCCTGAAAATCCCGGGGATTCGGCCTTGCCGACCCGGAGAAAGACGTTTTTTAAGGTCCGTGCCGGCGTGACAGCTTCCGAAGAGAGTCGTTGCCGGGTGAGACGGGGAGGGTCGGCGCCGTCACGACTGGAGTTCTGTCTTTGAGAAGACAAACCATGGAGTCGATCGTCAAGGTCACGCGACGGGAATTCTTGCGGCTGGCGGCGGTCGGCGGGTCCGGCCTCGTCCTGGGCCTTTACCTGCCTTCACGGATCACGGGGGCGACGATACAGGGGAAGACGGATCCCTTTCGGCCCAACGTGTTTTTAGCCATCGCCTCGGACGATACGGTGACGGTCGTCGTCCACACGGCCGAGATGGGCCAGGGCGTCCGCACGACGCTTCCGATGCTCGTCGCCGAGGAGCTCGAGGCTGACTGGTCGAAAGTCCGCGTCGTGCAAGCCGATGCGGCGGCCGACAACCGCTATGGTCGCCAGACGACGGGCGGGAGCACCAGCATTCGGCATTCTTGGGAGCCCCTCCGCCGAGCCGGGGCCGTCGCCCGGGAAATGCTGATCACGGCGGCCGCCCAAGCCTGGGGCGTGGACCGCTCGACCTGCCGGGCTGAAAATGGGGCTGTCGTTCACGTACCGACGGGCCGCCGTCTCCGATACGGCCAGCTCGTCGCTCGAGCGGCCCAACTTCCGGTCCCGGATCCGGCGACCGTGCCCCTGAAGTCGCCGGACCAGTTCCGGCTCCTAGGGACCATCCGGTCGAGTGTAGACGTCGAAGACATCGTGAACGGCCGGGCTCGGTACGGCATCGACGTTCGGGTGCCCGGCATGATGTATGCGACCATCGTGCAGTGTCCTGTCTTTGGAGGACGGCCGGCCCGCATAGACGACTCCAAGGCCCGAGCCGTGCCGGGCGTACGGGCCGTCGTCCCCATCGAGGGGATGCGGGAGCCCGCCTGGGTCAACGGCGGAGTGGCTGTCGTGGCTGACCACACGTGGGCGGCGTTCCAAGGTGCCCAGGCTTTAGAAATTCAGTGGGCCGAGGGCCCGGGCGCGGCCGAGAGCTCTGAACGCCTCCACCAGCGCTTCTTAGCCCTGGCCCAGCAGCCGGGCCGGGAAGTCCGGAAGGACGGTGACCCCTCGGGTGCCCTCGAGCGGGCCGCCCGTCGGGTCGAAGCCGCTTATGAACTCCCCTTCCTGGCCCACGCCACGATGGAGCCGATGAACTGCACGGCCCACGTGCGGAAAAACCGGTGTGAGGTCTGGATGCCGACCCAGAATCCCCAGGGCGTCCAGCAGGCCGTCGCCCAGGTCCTGGGCCTCCGCCCCGAGGCCGTGACCGTCCACGTGACCCTCTTAGGCGGTGGGTTCGGACGACGCCTCTTCCCGGACGCGGCCATTCAAGCGGCCTTGATCTCCAAAGCCGTCGGGGCGCCCGTCCAGCTATTGTGGACCCGTGAAGAAGACATCTCGCACGACCTTTA
>JANXAA010000018.1 GCA_025061865.1 Acidobacteriota bacterium
GCCAAGCGCTCTGGGGCCGAGGGCGGGGCTCCGACGAGGCGGACGGCGATCCGGAGCCGCTGGGCCAGCCGCTCCCGAGCTTGGGCCAGCGGCCAGACCTCCTGAGCCATGACTCGGCGGGTACCCTCATCGGCTTCGAGGACACCGTCTAGGACGACGGGCAGGTCCTCCCGCAGGACGTCTTCTAAGGTCTCCAACGTCTGGGGCGGGACCCAGACGTCGACGCCTCCCGTCAGGTCTTCTATACGAAGTGTGGCGTAGCGGACGCCCCGCTTGCTCTTGCGGATGTCGACGGACGTCAAGATGCCCGCCAGTCGAACCGTCTTTCCGTCGAGAGTGATATCGAGCTGTTCGACGTTTTGTTTCCGGTAATGACCGAGTTCAGCCTCATACCGTTCGCAGGGGTGGCCCGTCAGGTAGACGCCGAGGGCCTCCCGCTCGTACTGGAGCCGCTGGACGTCGTCCCACTCGGGTTTGGGGGGGATGTCATGGTTCACGACGGGGGTCATGACAACGCCCGGCAGGCCCGGCAAGCCGGCCAAGGGGACGGCCCGGGTCCGTCCGACGGTTGCCGACCGGGCCGCCCGGTCGAGGACGCCGTCCAGGGCCTCTATCAGGGCCCGCCGCGTGTAGCCGAACTCGTCGAGGGCGCCGGCCTTGATGAGGGCCTCGATAGACCGCCGGTTCACGGCCCGGGCGTCGACCGACTCGACGAAGTGGAGGAAGGACACGAAGCGGCCCGCCCGCTGACGGGCCTCCAGGATAGATTGGACGACGGCCGGCCCGACGCCCTTGATCCCAGCCAGGCCAAATCGAATCGTCCGGTCGTCCATGATCGTGAAGTCCGCCTCACTTTCGTTGAGGCTAGGGGGGAGGACCTGAAGACCCATCTCGCGGCATTCCCGGAGGTACAGGGCAAGTTCGTCCTGGTGGTGCATGCGGTTGCTTAAGAGGGCCGCCATGTAGTAGACGGGGTAATGGACCTTTAGATAAGCCGTCTGATAGGCGATCAGGGCATAGGCACAGCTATGGGACTTGTTGAAGGCGTATTCGGCAAACTTCTCAAGGGTCTCAAAGAGCCGCTCGGCCTTCTCCCGGGACACGCCCCGGGCGACGGCGCCCTCGACGAAGCGAGGCCGGAGCCGGTCCATCTCGTCCTTCTTCTTCTTGGCCATCGCCCGGCGCATGTTGTCGGCCTCGGCCATCGTGAAGCCGGCGACCTCGGCGGCGATCCGCATGGCTTGCTCCTGATACACGATGACGCCGTAGGTCTCGGATAGGATCGGTTCGAGCTCGGGCAAGTCGTACTCGATGGGCTTGCGGCCGTGGCGGCGCTCGATGAAGTCGTCGAGCATCTGCATGGGTCCGGGTCGAAAGAGGGCGTTCAGGGCGATGAGGTCCTCGAAGCGCCTCGGTTTGAAGCGCCGGAGGAGGTCCTTCATGCCGCTACTTTCAAACTGAAAGATCCCGTTCGTCCGGCCCTCGCAGAAGAGGTCCATGACTGGGGAGTCGTCCAGGGGGATACGGTGGATGTCGATCCGCTGGCCCGTCCGCCGTTCAATGCGCCGCAGGCAGTCGTCGATGATCGTCAAGTTCATGAGGCCCAGGAAATCCATCTTGAGGAGGCCCAGGCGCTCGAGACCGTTCATGTCGAACTGGGTCATGACGTCGCCTTCTTTAGAGCGGCACAGGGGCACGTAGTCCAGGAGCCGCCCCGGGGCGATGACGATGCCAGCTGCGTGGGTGCCCGAGTTCTTGGCGATTCCCTCCAAGGCGCGGGCATAGTGCAGGAGTTTTCGTTCCTCGGGCGTACCCCGCTCGGCCAAGCGGCGAAGTTCCGGGTCTGCTTCTAGGACCCGCGCCAGCGTGACCCCCGGTCCCATCGGGACCATCTTGGCGATGCGGTCGACCCGACCGAGGTCGACTCCCAGGACCCGACCGACGTCGCGGATGGCCCCCCGGGCGGCCATCGTCTGGAAGGTGATGATCTGGGCGACGCTGTCGGTCCCATACTTCTGGCGGACGTAGGCGATGACCCGGTCCCGCCGTTGGGCGCAGAAGTCCACGTCGATGTCAGGAAGCGTGATGCGGTCCGGGTTCAGGAAGCGCTCGAACAGCAGGTCGTACTGAAGAGGGTCGATCTCCGTGATGCCCAGGGCGTAGGCGACCAGGCTTCCGGCGACGGACCCCCGGCCGGGCCCGACAGGGATACCCTGGGCCTTAGCCCATCCGATGAAGTCGGCCACGATGAGGAAGTACCCGGCAAAGCCCATCCGGCGGATCATTTCGATTTCGTAACCCAGCCGCTCGAAGTACCGCTCCAAGGGCCGCCGAAGTTGGCCGGCCTCGGCCAGCGCCCGTAGGTAGGGGAGACGTTCCGTCTCGAAGCGGCGGCGGACCTCCTTCTCGAAGTACGTGTCGGTCGTCTCGCCGGGCGGGACCGGGAAGTAGGGGAGCTTGTAAGCCTTGGGCGGTAAGCGGACCTGGCAGCGCTCGGCGATGGCTAGGGTCATGTCGAGGGCACCTTCGATCTCGGCTGGCGTCATGGGCACATGGTACTGCTCGACCATTCGGTGGAAGGTCTCCGTCATCTCCAGCCGGCTCTTCAGGTAGAACTCCGGCGTCTTGAACCCCAGGGGCACGGGTTCAGGCACGGGCGTGTTCGTCTGAATGCGGACCCGGATTTCCTGGATCTCGTGGTCCGAACGCCGGATGTAGTGGGCGTCGTTCGTGATGACGAGGGGGGTCCCCGTCCGGCGAGCCAGCTCCAAGAGTCGCGTGTTCAGGTAGAGATCGTCCTCCAGACCGTGGAACTGGATTTCGAGGAAGAAGTTGCCCCGGCCAAAGATGGATTGGTACGATTCCACGAGGCGGATCGCCTCTTCCATCGAGCCGCCCTGGAGGAGCCACTGGGCGATCTCGCCCTGGAGGCATCCGCTGAGGCCGATGAGGCCCTGGGCGTGAGCCTGAAGTAAAGCCTTGTCGATACGGGGCCGGTGGTAGAAGCCCTCCAAGAAAGCCGCCGAAGCGAGCTGAATGAGATTCCGCCAGCCCGTCTCGTCCTGAGCCAGGACGGTCAGATGGAAGTACTTGGGCTCCCGGCCCTCGCTGGCCCCAGAGGTTCGTTCCCGCCGGTCCCCGGGGGCGACGTAGAATTCACAGCCTGGAATGCCCCGAATCCCGGCTTGTTCGCAGGCCTCTAAGAACTCGATCATCCCGTGGAGGTTCCCGTGGTCTGTCAGGGCGACGGCCGGCTGACCCATCTCGGCGACTCGCCGGACCAGAAGCGGAATGGGGCACAGGCCGTCCTGGAAACTGTAGTCCGAATGGACATGCAAGTGGACGAAACGGTCCATGGTCCCGCTGGGGTGTCGGGTCCCGGTTGTGGAGTATTCGGGATGAGGGGGGTTGGAACCCCACCTGGACGGGGCACGATGAATCACCCCGTCACGACGTCCCGCTACCATGGACATTATAGACCGGTCCACGCGTCGGCCCCAAGGTTCGCGCCACGTCGGAGCCTTCGGTCGGTCTTAGGTGTTGGGCAGTAGGGAACGGGGTTTAGGAACCTGCAGGCCCCGACCCCGGCCCCCTGAGCCCTATGCCTATCGAGGCGGGGGGACGAGACGGTCGCCCTCTGTCAGGCCCGAGGCTACGACGACCCATCGGTTCCCCACGTAGGCGGGTCGGATGGCGACCCGCTCGGTCCCGGCACGACCGACCCGCCAGACCGAGTACGTTCCGGCCTCAGGGCGGACCCATTCCCGGGGCACGGCCAGGGCCTCGCCTTGAAAGGTCTGGATGCGGGCCTCGACGGTGATCCCGATGGGCCAGTCCAGAGGCTCGTCGGGTCGGATGCGGACCGTGCGGACCTTCCGGTCCGTCATCTCTTGGGGGTTCTCGGTGAAGACCTGCTTCCTGCCGAACGTCGGATAAAGCCAGGCGACCCGGCCGCGCCGGGCTTGCTCGGGATGGTTCTCCGGGAAGAAGACGGCCGGCTGGCCCGGGACCACGCGGAAGGCATCCGTGTAGTCGACCTCGACCTCGACGAACCGCTCCAAGTCGGCGATGCGCAGGATAGGACGAGGCGCCTCGGGGTGGACGACGTCCCCTTCATAGGCCCATACCCGGAGGACCTGACCATCCCAGGGGGCCTGCAGGCGGGTCTTGGCCCATACCTCTTGCAGGTAAGCCAGGCGTGCCCGGGCTTGGGCGACCGCCGCCCGAGCCTGATCGAGGACTTCAGGTCGAGGTCCCCGCAGGGTCTCTTCGTAAGCGGCCTGAGCCGCCTCGTACTGCCGTTGGGCTTGCTCCCACCGCGTGCGGGCCTCGTCATAAGCTTGACGTGAAAGGATGCCTTGCCGCCAGAGGTCCTCGCTCCGACGCCACTCCGACTCGGCAAACGCCAGGGCCGCTCGGGTCGCCTCCATCTCAGCCTGCCGCCGTCGGACTTCTTCGGGCCGGGCACCGTGCTCCAGCTCCTGAAGCCGGGCTTCGGCCTGTCGAAGGGCCGCCCGGGCCTCCTCCCACTGGGTCCGGTACGTCGTGTCCTCGATCTCGGCCAGAACGTCGCCAGCCCGGAACGTCTGGCCCTCCCGAACGTAAAGGGCCCGCAGGACGCCCGGGACTTCCGCATATAAGTCGATCATCCGACCGGCTCGGACCTCGCCCGTCCCGTACGCCTCGTCGGTGACCCACTGGCGGCGGACGGTGTAGGTCCCGTCGCGCGTGTGGGTCCCGGCTATCCACAGACCCGCCGTCAGGAGGAGAGCGATGACGAGGCCGAGAGCGACCAGGCGGATTTTTCGGACTGTCTCAGACATCCGTCCTCCATGTAGTAGACTTCGTCCGCCAGGGCCCTAATCCGATGGTCGTGGGTGACGACGACGGTCGCCATCTGGCGGTCGTAGGTCACTGCCCGTAGGTATTCGACGACGTGGTGGCCCGTGACCGAATCTAAGTTCGCCGTCGGCTCATCGGCCAGCAAGATGAGAGGGTCCGCCGCAATGGCCCGAGCGATGGCGACCCGCTGTTGTTCGCCACCACTCAGGTCCTTCGGATAGAAGTGCAGACGATCGGCTAAGCCGACCTGGGCCAGGGCCTGGGCGGCCTGGACCCGGGCGGCTCGACCCCGGATACCCCGCAGGTGCAGAGCGATTTCGACGTTCTCCAGGGCCGTCAGGGCTCGTAGGAGGTTGAACTGCTGGAAGATAAAACCGATATACCGCCTTCGGATATGAGGCAAATAGGCCTCGTCCCACCGCTCGACTCGCTGACCGACGATGTAAAGTTCCCCCGCCGTCGGCCGCAGGATGCATCCCAGCATTGACAGGAGGGTCGTCTTGCCGCTGCCTGAGGGCCCCATGATGACGACGAGACGACCCCTCTGGACCGTCAGATGGACGTCCCGGACGGCTAAAACTTGGACGCGTCCCAGGGTATAGGTCTTCGAGAGGCCGACGGCCCGAATCGGCGGCGTGTCCATCCTGTCCGTCATGACTCGTTCTTTCTTTTTCCCTGGGCAAAGGGCAAAGAGCTGAGATATAGATAGAGTATACGACCCACGGGGTTCTATGCCCTTTGTCCTATGCCGTTCCCATCAGGCCCGGGCCTTCCGGAGGGCCTCGGCCCCGCTGATGATTTCCAGGATCTCCCTCGTGATCGAGGCCTGCCGTGTCTTGTTCAGGAGGAGGGTCAGCTTGTAAATGACCTTATCGGCATTTTTGGTCGCCATGTCCATGGCGACCATCCGGGCCGACTGTTCGGCGGCCTGGGATTCTAACAAGATGCGGTAGACCTGGGTGACGACGTGTTTAGGGAGGAGGGCCTCGAAGATCTGCTCCGGCTTGGGTTCGTAAATGTACTCGACGGGCGGCTCGACGGGGGAGAACTCCATACGCTGCAGGGGTAAGAGACGCTCGACGACGACCCGCTGGACGAGGGCGGATTTGTACTCGTTGTATACGACGTAGGCGGCATGGATCTGCTCGGCGACGAATTCTTCGACGAGTCGACGGGCGATCGTCTGGGCGACTGTGTAGTCGACTCGATGGAAGATGTCCCGGTAGACGTAAGCGATAGGCCACCGTCGCTTGCGGAAGAATTCATAACCCTTACGGCCGATGCACCAAAGTCGGAGTTCCGTGTCCGTCGGAAACCCATGGAGAAACCGGAGGGCCTCCCGGACGATGTTGTGGTTGAAGGCCCCGCATAGACCCCGGTCGGCCGTGACGACCAGAAGGTCGACCCGCTGTTCGGTCTCCGGCCAGCGGAGGAGGGGATGGAGTTCGGGCCGGACCCGACTGGCCAGAGACCGGAGGACGTCCTGCATCCGCCAGGCATAGGGCCGCAATTGCCAAAGGGCCTCTTGAGACCGGCGAACCCGAGTGGCGGCGATAATCTTCATGGCATTCGTGATCCGCCGGGTCGAACGGACGCTTCGAATCTTCCGTCGGAGAGCGATCAGAGCGGGCATGGCGATTTATCCGTAGACGATCGGGCCGTTCGAGAACTCGGTAGTTCGGCATGTGGGCAGACGGGCAAACGAGCGGTCGTGGCGATTTGAAACGCCAGGTATCTCAGGGGCGGCGGGGGAAGCCGCGTCCTCAAGCTAAGACACTGGACCGGCTACCGCCTGCGGACGTCTTACCTACAGGGCGGCATGACCCCCCCAGTCCTCACCAGGACTGCAACGCCTGGCGATGGCCAAACCCAAAGGCGTCGGGATAATCTGGAGCGTCCTCTCGACTCCCACCGGCCTATCTGCCCCTCTACCCAAGGGCCTCATCCCAGATTCCGCTCGGTGACGAACTGTTCCTTGAACTCTTTCAATAGTTCGTGGAGTTGACGCCGGATGTCGTCGGTGATCTCCAGTTTCTCTCGGAGAGCCCGGATGGCCGGTGGGTTGTATTTATCGATGTACTCAAACAGGGCGTACTTAAAGGGGCCGCACTCGGAGACGGGTAGGTCGTCCAGGTAGCCCTCCGTCCCAGCAAAGATGATGACGACCTGCTTTTCGACCGGCACGGGCTGGAACTGAGGCTGTTTCAGGATCTCGGTCAGGCGCTCGCCGCGAGCCAACTGCCGCTGAGTCGCCGGGTCGAGTTCGGAGCCGAACTGAGCGAAGGCGGCCAACTCTCGGTACTGAGCGAGCTCCAGACGGAGGAAGCCGGCGACCTGCTTCATGGCTTTTACTTGAGCGGCGCCGCCGACCCGGGAGACGGAGATACCGACGTTGATGGCCGGCCGGATGCCGGCGTAGAAAAGCTCAGATTCCAGATAGATCTGGCCGTCCGTGATTGAGATGACGTTGGTCGGGATGTAACCCGAGACGTCCCCGGCCTGGGTCTCGATGACGGGTAAGGCCGTCAAGGAGCCGCCGCCGTTTTCGTCGTTGAGCTTGGCGGCCCGCTCGAGGAGCCGGGAGTGGAGGTAGAAGATATCACCCGGGTAGGCCTCCCGGCCAGGGGGTCGCCGGAGCAGGAGGGAGATCTCGCGATAAGCCACGGCGTGCTTCGACAGGTCGTCGTAACAGACGAGGGCGTGGCGGCCCGTGTCCCGGAAGTACTCACCGATGGCACAGCCCGTATAAGGCGCCAGATAAAGCATCGGAGCCGGTTCGCTGGCCGCCGCGGCGACGACGATCGTGTAATCCATCGCCCCGGCGTCTTCCAGGATCTTGACGACCTGAGCGATGGTCGACTGCTTCTGGCCGATGGCCACATACACACAGATGACGTCCTGCCCCTTCTGATTGATGATCGTGTCCAGCAAGATAGCTGTCTTCCCCGTCTGGCGGTCCCCGATAATGAGCTCCCGCTGACCCCGGCCGATAGGGATCATGGCGTCGATGGCGATGATGCCCGTCTGAAGAGGCTGGTGGACAGGCCGCCGGTCGACGACGCCCGGCGCGAGTCGCTCGACAGGATTGTATTGTTGGGCCTCGATCGGCCCCTTCCCGTCGATGGGTTCCGCCAGGGCATTCAAGACCCGTCCAATCAGGGCCTCCCCGACGGGTACACTGATGATCCGCCGGGTCCGGCGGACTTCATCGCCCGACCGGACTTTGGTGTAGTCTCCCAACAGGACGGCCCCGACCGTGTCCTCTTCCAGGTTCATCGCGATCCCGTATGTGTCATGCGGGAACACGAGCATCTCGCCATACATGACCTTCTCGAGGCCGTAAATCGTAGCGATACCGTCTCCGACACTCAGGACCGTCCCGGTCTCCGAGAGGTCAATGCGGGTCTCCCACTCTTCGAGCCGTCGACGCAGGACCGTCGCGATCTCATCAGGTCGAATCGTGGTCGCCATGGTGTTCACCTCATGCGGCCATTCGGCCGTTCGGGAGTCCGGGAATTCCCATGGTCGAATGGCTGAATTCCCCGACACCCCAACTCCTGCACGTCACGTCTCCGCTCCCAGCAGTTTGTCACGCATCTGGCGAATCTGGGCGATAACACTCCCATCATAGTATACCGAGCCGACGCGAACGATGAAGCCCCCCAGGATGCTGGGGTCGACCCGCTCCTCCATGACGACCCGGCGGCCTGTCAGAGTCTCCAGAACCTGAAGGACCTGCCGACGCAGGCGATCGTCCAGGGGAACAGCCGTGATGACTTGGAGAGCCTGGATACCCCGAACCTCTTGATACAGGCGTTCTAAAAGACGCAAGATAGTCGACCAATCTCGAAGCCGCCGGTTTTCGGCGACCAACTCCAAGAACCGGACTGTCAGGGGATGTAAGTCCAGTCGCTGACCGAGCTCCCCGATGATGCGCCGCTTTTCCCCTATCGGCCGACCGGGCTGTTCAAGAGACCGGACCAGGTCCGGGAGCTCCTGAAACAAAACTTCTAGGTCCTTGAGCTCTTGGTAGACGCGATCGTAAAGGCCCCGGGGCCAAACTACGTCCAGTAGGGCTCGGGCATACCGTCGGGCAATGCCTTCCCGAAGCATAGCCGTCGACTCAAAACTCGGTGTTCTCCGAAGTCCCATTTTGGGGCTAACGGGAATAAGGCATGTAGACTCACGGATCGGTCGGCAATCCTCCGATAAGCAATCGGTCCTACGGGCGTCGGCCCGAGTCGAACACCTCGGTCAGTTTGCCCAGCGACGCCTCGATCAAGCGGGCATGGTCCTCCGGCGTGAGGTGGGCCTTCAGGAGGCCCTCGACCATCCGGGTCACGGCCGTAGCCATGTAAGCCTGGACTTCCGCACGGGCAAAGGCCGCCGATCGGCGAATTTCTTCCTCGGCCAGGCGTTTCAGGCGCTCGACTTCGGCTGTCGCCTCGGCCAGGATACGCTCGGCCTCCCGCCGGGCCTCTTCCTCGGCCACTTGACGCATACGCTCCAGTTCCTCGGACAAGTTCTGCAGGCGGGCTTGAACCTCCCGCCACTTGGCCTCGGCGGTCTCCTTCTGCTGACGGGCCTCCTCCATCTCCCGGAGGAGCTCCTCCCGTTGGGTCTGGAGGGCGTCCGGTAGACGGCCGACTCGAACGACGAGATAGTAAAGGATGAAGGCCAAGGCACCGAAATTGATGGCTCGGCCCACATAATGCAAGACGCCTAAATGAGGACCTGTCTCGGCCGAAGCCTCGTCCGGTCGGGCCGTCGCCGGGGCCGTTAGGATGAGAAGAGCCATGACGAGCCACATGCCCCCGACTCGTCGACTCCGTGCTATGCCGTATCCCATCACCGTCCTGGCCTCCTTACGATTTGGATAGGGCTATGGGGCTCCAGGGAGCCCCTACCGTCCGTCTATGGCTATCTGCCCACCGGCCCAAGACGATGGCTTAGGTCCGTAAGACCTCGTCTCGGATTTGCTCGACCTGATCGGGCGAAAGCACCAGGGAACGTCGGAGGATTCGCTGGACGACCTCGAGGGCCAGCCGGTCGATCTCCAGTTGAAGTGCCTGCTTGACTTGCTCAGCCTGACGTCGCAGGTGAGCCCGGGCTTCCTCGATCCGGGCCCGTACCTCTTGACGGGCTTGCTCGATCCGGGCCGTCCCCTGAGCCTCGGCGGCGGCCCGAGCCTCAGCCATCCGTCGATTCGCATACTGACGGACCTCCCGGACAGCCGCCTCGTAGCGGGCCTGCTCCCGTTCGACTCGCTTCAGGATTTCCTGGGCTTCCTGGAGGCGGCCCAGGGTCAGTCGGTATCGCTCTTCCAAGACGCGACGAAGGGGCTGAAAGTATAGCCGGTAGAGGATGAACCACAAGAGGGCGACCAGGATGACTACGACCAGGACAAGCCCGTTGACACTGAGGATGGAACCTTCACCGGACACTTCGCCAGATGCCCCTTCGGCCACTCGTCGGGCCCAACTCATGCCCAGACAGAAGAACCCATTGCTCATAGAGACGCCTCATCAGCCAAGGTAACTAACCGCGAGGTCTGGCCCCGGCCGGTCCGTGTCGGCGGATGCGGTGCGGCAGATATCCCCGCGCGGGGGTCTATAATGCTAATCAGGGATCGGCCCCCTGTCAACGACCGGGGGGATGTGGGCAAGTCAGGCCGACTACCCTGCTTGCTTCCGAATCAGGATCAGCGTTTGGTCGTCTTCTTGCGAGAGGCCATCCCGAAACTCGTCGACGGCCGCAAAGACCCGTTCCAAGATGGCAGGGAGCGGTTCGGTCCGATGCCGGCGGACGACTTCGACGAGCCGCTGGACGCCGAATTCTTCGCCGGTCACCTTCGTCGTCTCCGTGATGCCATCGGTGTACAGGACGAGTAAGTCGCCGGGCTGAAGTCGCTCAAACGACCGCTGGTAGGCGACCTCCATCGGAAGGCCCAGGACGGGTCCCCCGACCGTCAAGAATTGGACCGAAGCGTCGGCATTGGCCCGCAGGATAAAGGGCGGGACATGACCGGCGTTCACGTAGACGACATTGCCGTTCCATTCGACTTCAGCGTAAAACACGGGCGTGAAGCGGCTCCCCATACTGACGTGCCGGAGGACGGCCGATAGCTTTTCCATCATCCGAACGATCTTGAGGTCCTCTTCGACGCCCATCCGGACGCCGACGACGACGTCCCGGGCCTGGAGGGCCGCCGGGAGGCCGTGGCCGATGGCATCGGCGATCAAGACCCCCAGGATCGCCCGGGAGACGGGGATGAAGTCGTACACGTCGCCCCCGACGCTCTCGGCCGGCCGGGACAGAAAGGCAAACTCGTAGCCCGGGAAGGTCGGGACTTCCCGGGGGAGGAGGGACTGCTGGATCTCCCGGGCCTGCTCGATGAAGGCATAGAGCTCCCGATGGCGCAGGACCATGTCGGCGACCTGGCGGATGGCCGCCAGGGCGTAGATGATCTCCTCGTCGGGTACTGGCTCGTGCAGGGTAAAGGAAACGAGAAACTCCTTATGGGGCCCCAGGGCGATGGCCGCGTAAGTCCGAACCCCGACGACGTCCTCGATCCGGGGGTCAAAATCTGGGTCCGTCGCCCGCATCAGGACCCACCCTCGACGAATTGCCTTCTGCACGGGCGAATAGTCAGCCGGGACCTCAAACCCGATGGGGACGGGACCAGCCTGACCGGCCTTGGCGAATAACCGGTAGACAGCGTCGACCCGCCGGTAGGCCCGGGCCCCTGTGATGATGGCATACGGTGGGGCCGCATCCTCGACGAGGGCGTTCATGACGTACCAGACGATGGCCTCTGTGTCCTCTAAATTAGCGATGGTCGTCAGGGCCTGGTAGAGACGGCGGTAAAGGCTTTGAGACCACAGACGATAATCCGATTCCGCGGGTCGAGACATCCCAACCCATCCTTCTTCGGGATGATGGAATGACGTGATGTCGGCCGAGGTCATGGATGGCTCATAGCCATCCCTCATGAGCTATCCACCGTGAGCTACGCGCCCCTTCCATCACCGGCGGCGCCAAGAAAGCAGGTCGGAAGCCCGCCCATCAGCGCAAACGCTCTGTCCGGAGCCAACCCTCGAGGACCCGGTGGCGCTGACGGTACCATTCGAGTTGCTCTTCCAGCCACTGGACCCGGTGAGTCAGCTCCTGATGCTGAAGATGGAGCCGGGTCAGCTCGGCGACCAGGCGGTGGACCAGTTCGTGGAGCAGGCGAGTATGGTGGACCAGGCGGTCGTTGAGTTCGACTTGCTGTTTGTTGAACCGGGCCTGTCGGTCGACCAGGGTGTCGATGTTCAGGAAAAGTCGGAGGACCTTCCGGAACTTGGCGCGCAGGCGGGCCAGCCACGGGCGGGTCGACTGAAAGAGTAGGTCTGGATGAATGTTGTAGTCTCCCCGTGTGTAAAACAGCGTGTCCGTCCGTAAAATGGGCCGGAAGAAGAAGGGCCGGACCCAATTTGGATAGATCGGGGGCGGGACCTCCAGGAGGGCCAGGTCTTCGGCCTCCTCGCGGAGGCGTGGCCTCTGCTGGAACTTGGACTGCACTCGCTGGCGGATGTCTTCCTCGATCTTTTCCCATTCGCGGCGAGCCTGTTCGCTAATTTCCTGCCAGTCCGACCATTCGGTCATCATGCCGAAACCTCCGGCATGAGCAGGTAACGAGCATGCAGGATACAAGATGCAGGGTACAGTATGCAAGGTCCAAGTCCCACTCGGGCGAGCGGGGATGGAAGCCTTATCTTGCATCCTGCATCGTGCATCCTGTATCTTGCATCCCGCAGGGCGCCGCCGATGAGTGACTGGAAATCCCCTTGGGTCGACCCCCATTGGTGTCTGGCTGTCGATCTCTACGAGATCTCGATGCTCGCCGGCTATTGGGAAGCCCAAATGTTCTTTCCGGCGACCTTCGAGATGAGCTTTCGCTACATGCCTCCACATCGGGGGTTCCTGGTCGCCTGCGGTATCGAGACGGCTCTTCATTACATCACGAACCTCCGCTTTGACGATGCGGCCATCGCCTACCTCCGGTCAGTGCCCAACTTAGCCCGTCTGCCGCAGGGTTTCTGGGACTATCTCCGGCACTTTCAATTTACCGGCCGCGTGCGGGCCGTCCCGGAGGGGACCCTCGTGTTCCCCCATGAGCCCGTCTTAGTCGTGACGGCGCCCTTGCCAGAGGCGCAGGTCCTGGAGAGCTTCGTCCTGGCCGTCATCAACTTCCAGACGATGGTTGCCACGAAGGCCGCCCGGGTCGTTCAGGCGGCTCGGGGCCGGGGCGTCGTCGAGTTCGGTCTCCGGCGGGCCCACAGTCCGGAGGCTGGCTTCTGGGCCGCTCGGGCGGCCTACGTCGGCGGGTGCGTCGGGACATCGAACCTGCAGGCCGGATTTGCCTTTGGGATACCCGTCTCGGGGACGATGGCCCACTCGTGGGTCCTCGCCCATGCCTCCGAGGAAGAGGCCTTCCGTCACTTCCAGCGGCTCTTCCCGGAACATACTGTTTTATTGATCGACACTTTTGATACCCTCGAGGGCGCTCGCAAGGCCGCCCGACTGGGCGTTCCCTTCCGGGCCGTCCGGGTCGACAGCGGGGACCTGGCCGTCCTGACCCAGGAAGTCCGTCGGATTCTGGACGCGGCCGGCCTCCAGGACGTGAGGATCGTCCTCAGCGGCGACCTCAACGAGTACATCATCGACGAACTCCTGACGGCGGGCGTCCCGGCCGACCTCTTCGGCGTCGGGACGGACTTGGTGACGTCCAGGGACGCCCCCGCCATGACGGGGAACTACAAGCTCGTCGAGTGGCAGTCGGGCCAGACCCGCCATCCCCGGATGAAGACGAGCCCCGGCAAGCAGACACTCCCAGGTCGTAAGCAGGTCTACCGCTTCGCCGGACCGGACGGTCGCTGGACTCACGACACCATCGCCTTGGAGGACGAATCCATCGAGGGCGGGATGCCCCTCTTGCGGACATACATCGAAAAGGGCGCCTGGGTCGCTGAAATGCCGTCCCTAACCGACACCCAGCGGTACGTGCGGGACCAACTGGAACGACTCCCTGAGCCGTACCGCCGTCTTCGGGACCCAGCCGTCTATCCGGTTCACCTGAGTCCCGGCCTGACCGAGCTGGTCGAGCGACTCCGGGGTGGCAATCCATGAATTCGGGAATTCAGCCGGTCGGCGGATAGGCGGATGAGGGATAGGGAT
>JANXAA010000190.1 GCA_025061865.1 Acidobacteriota bacterium
GGGAGGACTCGATGGTCTTAGTCGACGGGCGGGCTATCGGGCCGCTGTCCGAGGACCGGCCGGTTCATCGGTTTTACGTGCGGGCCATGACGATGCCGGAACCGGCCGTACCCGTGCGGCTCGAGAACCTACCCCCGGCCGAGCAGGAGAAATGGCTGTGCCAGCCGTATCCGACGTCGATCGCCTATCAGATTCAGCAGGCCCTCCCGCACGCTTCGGCTTACCCGCTTCAGCAGGTCATCCACCAGGAGGTCGCTTTCTGGAAGCCGGTCCAGCGGCTTGTGTTGGCCGTCACGGCGGCCATCGTGGCGGCCATGTTGGCTGGCATGGGTGTCGTCATGTCGGGCCTCGTACGGTCTCGGATATATGAGATTGCCCTCTTTCACACCTTAGGGGCCAGTCCGGTCCAAATCAGGCTGGTGTTTTGCATGGAGAGTGGGCTGATGGCCGTCACGGCGGCCCTGACGGGATGGGTCCTGGGGACCCTGGCTCTCCGCGTGGGGGCGAGCACGGGCGGGATTCTGTATCCGGGATTCCTGCCCGAGGTTGGTGGAGCGACCCTCCTGCTGACGACTCTGATCGCGGGGCTCGTGACGCTCTGGGCCGTTCGCCGGGAGCTCCAGCGGGTCCAGCCGGCGGTCCTTCACGATGTAGCGATCCCATGAGGCAGGTCGGCCGATCGGTAGATAGGTACAAAGCTTGAGGTTGCCGCTCGTATGGGGCCCGTCATGGCAGAGTCGGGCGCTCTGCTATCTCGAGGCGGTCGGGCTCGAACCACGTCTTAGGCTACGGACCCAAGACGGAGCCTGGGCCCTTAGAGGCCTTCCCCCCGGTCGTACTGGGATGGTGATCGAAGTTCCTCGGGCTCCCTCAGGCAACTCCGGGTTTGTCCCTATCTGCCGACCTGTCCACCCAAATTGCAAATTGAATGGCGATGTTTATCTATCGCGTCACTTGGAAGGCGTTTTGGGCTCGACGTCGGGTCGCCCTTCTCATGAGTCTGTTTTTGGGCTTGGCCATCGGCCTCGTATGGCTGAGTTGGGACACGGACCGGGCGCATCGGGGATACATGAATTGGCTCTGGCAGGCGGTCGGGACGCCCTTCTACGTGCGGAATCTCCAAGCGGACCCCGCGCGGTGGAGCGACGACGTGCACGGCCCCATTCCCTTGTCCCTTTGGGCTCAAGTCGAGCGGCAATTCTCTGTCGAAGGTGAGGCGGTACCATGGATCGAGCGGACGACCTGGGTCGACGGTCGAGAAGTCCGATGGGTCGTCACGGACGTCCGCCGCCTGCCGTTTTTGCGGCCCTGGATCCGGCTGTCCTCGCCGGACGAGCACGTGTGGTTGAACGGTCAACGGCCTGAATTGCAAGACCTGTGGCCTCGCCTCTGCCAGTTCTGGGGGGCCTGCGAGGAGAGTCTGGGCGAATGGACGACGGCCCACGACCCCCTGGACGTCTTGATCGACTGGACTTGGTGGCAGAAACGGCACCCCACGGACACCGTCGATTGGATCGAAGGCCGTTGGAAGGGTTCGGCCGAGGCATATACGCAGTGGCGGCAGGCCGTCGAGGCTCAGTTCGGGGTCGTCGTATTGTCGGACTATCCGGCGATGAACCGGTTCCAGACGGTCGTCCGGCTGACAGAGCAATTCTTACGCCTGAGCGGCTGGGGCCTGACGACAGTGGCCCTTTTGACGCTCCTCCAGGTCATGCTCTTCGACGTCCAGCACCGCCGCCGGGAATGGGCCATCTGGATGACCCTGGGGGCGTATACCCGGTCTTTTCTGGCCCACTTGGCCGGGTTGGCCGTCTGCTGGAGCCTCTTCGTATTCGTCGCCGTCAACCTCGCTTACTGGGCCGGTCGGGTCGTGTTACACTGGGTCCTGCCGGAACTTCCCATTACACCAGCCATCTGGGAGGGCCCTCTGATTGCCCTTCTCATCGGGGGGCTCTGCAGCCTGGGGATGCTTCCGGCCCTGCGGGAGACCCTTCGACTCCGACCGGCTGACTGGCTCCGGAATGAGTAAAATTTGGGGGATCGGGGGTCGGCCTCAGGAATCGGGGAGAAGCTGGGTCGCTGCTCCATGAATCCGCAACACTCCCATTGCAATCCATGGGAACCTTTGTCTTGATTGTAGGTTTGCCGGGTAGCGGGAAGACGACGCTCGTCGAGCAGATCCGGAACTGGTGTCCGGACCGTCGGGTCGACGGCTTCATCACCCGAGAGGTCCGGGACGTTCAGGGTCAGCGGGTCGGATTCGACCTGATCGACTGGGTCACGGGCGAGACCCTCCCCTTGGCCCGCAAGACGTGGACCGAGGCGCCGGCTCGGGTCGGCCGATATGGCGTCCGGCCGGACGTCTTAGACGAGTTCGTCGGCCGGCTGACGGCTCGGAATCGGATGCCGCCCGAGTTGTGGGTTCTTGACGAACTCGGCAAGATGGAGAGTTTCTCAAAACGCTTCCTGGCATGGCTTGCTACGCTGGACCTCACGAGTCAACGGCTGATCGCTACAGGTCCCGTTCACCCGCTCCCGGCGTACGTGCCCTTTCTGCATCGGTGGCGGCCTGACGTATGGGAGCTCACCGTCGGGTCGCGGGCAGACATCGCCCATCGTCTTCGAGCATGGCTTCAGGCTCAAGGACGATAGACCCACGACCCCACCCTGAGGTCTTCATGGATAAGCCGACTGAAGGGATCGTGACCGTAGAGCTAACGCATGATGCGGGCCTGCTTGCTCGCGGGCAATCTCCTTACGTCTGGCACGTCCGTCTGCCGACCTTTCAAGGCCCCTTAGCCCTCCTGCTCTACTTAGTCCGCCAGCAAAAGCTGAATATCTACGACATCCCCATCGCCCTCCTAACGGACCAGTACATGGCCTACCTGGCCCGGATCCGGGAGTACCGGCTGGAGGTCGCCGTCGAGTTTCTGGCCATGGCGGCGCATCTGCTCTGGCTCAAGAGCCGCACGCTCCTACCCCCGGACCCGACCGACCGCCCCGAGGCCGACTCAGTCGATGAAGACCCTCGCCAGCCTTTGGTGCGACGTCTGTTGGACTATGAAGCGCTCCGGAAGGCCGCTCGGTGGCTTCAACGTCGATGGCGGCTCCAGCGGCAGCTTAGCCGTCCGGTCGGACCCGGTCGAGTGGTCTGGGCCGGGGATGGGCCTTTACTCCTCCGGATGGAATCGGGAGCCGACTCCACGGCGGTCCTGACCCGACTCGGGCAGGCTATGGCCGAATTGATCCGGCGGCGGCGCCGTCGGGAGCCAGTCGTCCTCCGGGTCCATCTCCTCCGTATCGAGGACTACATGGCCGACCTCTTGCGGATGGCCCGTCGACGGACGACTTTTCAGGCATACCTGCGTCGGTGTACCTCTCGGAGTGAGCGCGGCGTCGCCTTTCTGGCCTTGCTCCAGCTGGCCGTCCAGGGGAAAATGCTCGTCGAGCAGACCGAGCCTTTCGGGCCTATTTTCATGGAGGCCGTCCGGCGCCGTGGCCCGATGCGGCAGTACGACAATAAGGCAGTAGGGCAACAATAAGGGAGGCGGCGGGGACTATCCCTGACTGTTGCAATCATAGGGGTGGCCCCGGCCTCGTTGCCTGACTGGTTTACCCGAGGCCCCATGCGCATCTTGACCGGCACGCAGATGCGGGAAGCCGACCGGGTCGCTATCGAGGACCTGGGAATTCCATCCCTGCTCTTGATGGAGAACGCGGGCCGGGGTGTCGTTGAGGGGATCCAGCGGGTCGTGCCCGACTGGTCGGGGCGACGGTATCTCATCGCTTGCGGTCGAGGCAACAATGGGGGCGACGGCCTCGTCGTCGCTCGCCACCTGCGGCTGGCCGGTGTCCCCGAGGTGGACGTCATCTTGCTGGGGACAAAAGACCAGGTCCGGGGCGACGCCCGTTGGAATTTAGACCATTACGAGCGGCACTACGGCCCTGTCCACGAGGTCCCCGAAGAGGACGCCTGGCTTCGGTGGAAGCGGGACCACCCGGCCGGCTGGGACGTCGTCGTGGATGCCCTCTTTGGGACGGGCCTTCAAAAGCCCTTGACGGGGTTTCCGGCCGCCTGGGTCGAAGAGGTGAACCGATGGCGGTCTGTCCTTCGCATCGCTGTGGACGTCCCGTCGGGGCTTTCTGCCGACACTTGGGAAGTCCTCGGGCCGACCTTTCGAGCGGACTACACTTTCACGATGGGGGCGCCTAAGGTGTGCCTCGTCTTTCCACCCGCCTGCGAGTGGGCCGGGCGATGGTTTGTCGTCCCCATCGGGATCCCACCCGCCGTTCTCGAACGGGTCGGCGAACTCATCTGGCCGGAGATCCGGGAGCTGGCGAGCTGGCTACCGCCGCGGCCCTTGGACGCTCACAAGGGTCGGTTGGGACGTGTCGTCGTCGTCGGTGGCAGTCCTGGCAAGCTGGGGGCACCTTACATGGCGGGCAAGAGTGTCCTCCGGATCGGGGCTGGCCTCGTGACGGTCGCCGTCCCGCGGACGCTCTGGCCGAGCTTGATGAGTTCCCTCGACGAGACGATGACCTTCGGCGTGACGGACGACGACGGTCATTGGTCGGCCCGGGCCCTCGAGGACTTGCGGCCTCTCTTGGAGACGGCCGACGTCCTCATCGTTGGACCGGGCCTGGGGACAGGGCCCGGCGCCCAGGCCCTGATGGACGGTCTCCTCGAGGTATGGCGGAAGCCGATTGTCATCGACGCCGACGGCCTAAACGTCCTGGCAGCCCATCAGGACTGGCTCGAGCGTCTTCCGCCGATGTCGGTCCTGACGCCCCACTGGGGAGAGATGGCTCGCCTGACGGGTGAGTCCGTCGAGACGGTCGGCCGGGCACGCATCTCTTTGAGTCGGGCATTTGCCCAGCGGTATGGCGTCGTCCTTGTCCTGAAGGGGTACCGGACGCTGACGGCTGTCCCGGACGGACGGGTCTTCGTGAACCCGACGGGTAACCCCGGGATGGCAAC
>JANXAA010000191.1 GCA_025061865.1 Acidobacteriota bacterium
CTTTTACCGGCGACCTTCGTCATGGGGGGGACTTACCCGGCTATGGTCAAGGCCCTAACTTCCGAGTTCCACACACTGGGTCGGGTTGCGGCTACGGTCTATGCCCTCAACACATGGGGTGCTAGCTTAGGTCCCCTGGTGGCCATCTTCGGCTTCTTCCCTCAGTGGGGTCTATCGGGCACGAACTTGCGGGCGGCCCTAGCGAGTCTGGGGATTGCTGCCCTATGCTACCTCTTGTCTATCGGTTCAGTCCGGTCCTCGGGGTCAGCCCGGGACGGGCTGGCCCCATCTTCGGCGCCCTGGACGGTGGCTCCTTATCCGAGTGCCCTCCGACCATGGGTCTTGGGAGCCCTGTTTGGGGCCGGTGGGGCCAGCTTCGTGTGCGAAACGCTCTGGATTCGGTATTTTACCGTCGTGCTAGGCTCTACGACGAACGCCTTTGCCCTTATGCTATCCGCCGTCATTGCCGGCATCGCTTTGGGGAGCTCCTTCCTGGCCCGGATTGAATCGTGGCTTGCCTCCAGAAGGCGCCACGACATGATGTTCGTCGTTACTCTGGGTGCGGCTGGCGTCGCCCTCGCTGGGTCTTTGGGCCTATACTCTCGAATTCCCTTCTGGGTGGCCCGATTCAGTGGGATTTTTCGACCTGATCCCGTCGCTTATCCCGTCTACGAGCTGGGCCGCTATGCCTTGTGCTTTATCGTCATGGCCGTCCCGGCCTTCTTCTTTGGTATGCTCCTTCACTTGGGCGTCAAGCTGGTCGTTCGCGATCCCGACCACGCCGCGGAGGACACGGGAAGAGCGTATGCCTTCAACAGTAGCGGGAACGTGGTGGGTGCCCTACTGGGTGGGTTCGTCATTCTACCTCACCTGGGCCTTTCCAAGGGGATGGTCCTCTGCGCCCTATTCTGCATAGCGATGGCCTTCCTCCTGTGGGGACAAGTATCTGCCCGACGGTTTCTGGGATGGGCGTTGGCCTTGGGGGCGACGGGAGCCATCGGGGTCTTGGACTTTCGATGGGACCCCCGGATATTTGCCCTGGAAGCGCCCCGGCTCCACTTCCTGGGACGAAACGCGGAGGCCGTCGTTAGAGCCTACCGAGTCCTTCACTATAAGGAGGACCCGGGCGGCCAAATCCTCGTAGTCGAGGACAGAAATAGCAAGAATGTGATTGCTTACCTCAACGGGAAGGCGGAAATCGCTGGGTACCCCCCTTATGACTCCCTCTCGGTCCATCTCACGATGCTTCTGTTTCCTCGCACCCCTCAGCGAGTCCTCGTCCTGGGCGCCGGCGTGGGTATCTCGGCCGCCACCGTGTTTCGATATCCCGTGGGTCACGTCGTGGGCGTCGAGATTCTCCAGGGCCTCCGACCCTTAAGTCCCCTTTTCGCGCCCTTCACAGCCCCTCTGAGGGACCGGCCGGCCTATCATTACACTTTCGTCTTTGAAGATGCCAAGACTTACATGCTTTGGGTACCGCCCCAGAGTTTTGACATCGTCATCGGTCAAGCGGCTAACCCCTGGATCACCAGTATCGGCAATTTGTACACATTGGAGAGCTTTCAGCGAGTCCGCCGGGTTCTCAAAGAGGACGGGATTTACAGCCAAATCTTTTATGTCGGCGAGAGCACTAACACAGCTTTCCTGGTCTTGTTGCGGACCCTCCGGGAAGTGTTTCCCTACATCTACATTTTCCGTCTCAACCCCCGCGTCGCTATCTTCCTGGCCTCGCTCAATCCCATCCGGCCGAACTGGCAAGTCGTCGCCCCCCGGGTCCAGATGCCTCTCGTCCAACAGGACCTGGCCTTTGCCGGACTGACGGACTTCTTGCCCCTCCTCCTTCTTCAGAGCCATACGCCGGAAGGGGTCGACCGGCTTCTGCAATCCTCTCCGCCGGGCCCCCTCAATACGGATGATAACCAATGGATTCAACTCCGGGCCCCTCGTCTGTACTTCACCGGAGAGCTTATGGACGTGTTGGATGCCACGGATCAGAGGGCCCATGGACCCTGGGAGGGCCTCTTTGCGTCCGAATACCTTCGATGGCGAACCCCTTCCGATGCAGAGTGGGACCGGGCCCGTCAGTGGGTTCACGGGACGGGAGGCTTCCACATCCCGATTGATTGGGAGCGAGTCCGGACAGCCTGGGTAGGCCCGGCGGGAGCCGAGTAATCCTTACCGCGGCGGGAGCATGAAGAGCCGTCCCAGCCCGTATGTCGGGTCAGGACCCGGGGGGCCCAAGTCCCGACTGCGGGGTTTCAAGACTTCGTAGATGGTCGTTCCCGAAAACGCCGAAAAAGCCTTCTGGTGGATTAGGGCCACGGCCCCTGCGACGTGCGGCGCCGCCGCCGAGGTCCCGGCGAATACAAAGCCCTGGTCCCCGTAGGTCCGTGTGTTCACATGGGTCGGGGCCGTGATGTCAGGCTTCAACCGGCCGTCTAACGTCGGGCCCCGTGAGCTGTAGGGCGCCACGACGTCCGTATTCCAGACGGTTCCGCCCACGGCGATCACGTTGGGGCCGTCGGCTGGGCCGATAACGCTGAAATCTGGGACGACATACGTGAAACAGGGCGTCCGGCCCCCACAGAGGTCACTGTCGATAAATAACTCGATGGGTACGTCGCCAGCGCCTCGGTTCCGCCGAATGGCCGCGCAGTAAGTTCCGTCCCGAGGAATGAGGGCCTGTAGCTCGATGTACTCGACGGGCTCCTGCGACCCCGTCTGGGGTTCATCGGCCACGGCGATCCCTTGCGAGAAAGCAGTGTCAAATATGTAAAGGCCATAGTCTCGGGTCGTCGTCGGCCAATCATACCAGAGGAGCGTCAGCGCGAGGTCGCGGCCCCGTTCGGCCCGAAAGCAATTGAATTCCGACCCTTCTGGAAGGGGACCCGGGGTCGCTATGCCTGAAGACTGAAAGTTCAGCCAGCCGTCCCCGTCCGGGTCCACAAACGTCGGTGCGTACCAATGAGAGAGGGCTTCGTTGCCGGCGGCGAAAAACGGGACGGTGCCGCTTCGCCAGGCCCGTTCTAGCTCGTCATACTCGGGACTGCAACAGCCGTTGCCCGCCCGGACGTTTGTCCCGATGCTCCCGTTGATGACCTGCACGCCCTGCTGACGGAGCCAGTCGATGGCCTGAGCTAACTCGCCGCTGGTGCTGATGGCCGCCAGGTAAAGTTCGACGTCTGTCGTAAAGTCCACGACGATTTCGGCGACACCCGTGCCGTGTTCGGTCGATTCGAAGTCTCGGTCCCGACGGAAGTTGCGGGTGTGGATGCGGTTCGTCGGTGGAAGCTCCGTACCCGCCAAGTCTCGATAGCCCTTGAATCCGATGTCGACGATGCCGACTCGAGTCGGCCGGGTCGTCCCCAAGACCCGGGCCAGCTGTTGCCACGGGACGGCTCCGACGACCGCCAAGCCTTCGGAGACGACCATCGGTCGGAACCATCGCGGATGCGTGACTTGACGAATGCCGGGGATGGAGGCCAATGCCTCCACTCGATCGTAAGGCACGAGGGCCTCGATGGCCGTCGGATAGGCGTTATTCACCTGCACGCCAGGAATTTGGGTCAACGCTTGGACGACTTCCCCCTTTTGGTCAGCCACCGGGAGGATACGGACGAGGACCCTCGAGTCGAACCATCGGAATCCCCGCGCCTGGCCTTGGGCCTGGAGCCGCCGCAGGTCGGCCTCCATCGGGAGACGAGTCAATTCCCGTAAGTAACTATGAAGGACAGTTCTCTCCGCCGGCATCGCCGACCGAAGACCGACGACCGAGAGCTGTCTTCCGGCCGGCGGTGGATCGGCTTGAAGGCCGCTCCCTGCCAGCACAATAGCCAAGAACCAATAGCGAGGGGCGACAGAGCGAAAGCCCTTCCTATGTTTCTTAGGTCGTCCGGCCATTGCGGCTCTCCTACCTTAGGTCTTAGGCCCCGGGTACCAGTCCCGAGGAAGGTCTACGGCTCCCGGATTCCAGTCACAAACCCGGATTTGCCCTCGGATGTCCCTGTCCTTGCCCCGGGGTTTGGGTGCTGGGTATTCGGGACCAAAGGTCGGGGAACTAAGGTCAGGTTTTCCCGGCTCCGAAGACCCCAGCTCTCGAGATTCCACTGGGTGAAGCCTTAAAGAGTCTGGGACCTCCCTGGGGACTTCCAGCACCCGAGTGCTTTGGGGGCCGTGTTCGATAGCCCGCGGTCCCTTGCCGGGCAGCACCCGTACCTGGGGCCTTGCCCAGGCGTCTGACTTTTCGGACGGCTTTCATTATATTGAAATACAGTCGACCCTGCGAAATCGACTCTCGGTACGGTCATGCTCGTGCGAATGGGCAAACAAGCCTGGGAATTCTCGGAACGCATGCAGGTCCAGGAACTCCTCCGTCGGCTGAACGTCTTGCCGAACATGGTCGTCGTCGTCCGCAACGGCGAGGCGGTCACCGAGGACGAGTGGCTTGAGCCGTCCGACGAGGTCGAGGTCATCCGCGTCATCTCGGGTGGGGGAGGGGACTCCGATGCGGAACGCGAAGGTGGACTTGAGTCTCCAGCCCTGCCTGCCCGAGCGGGTTCGACGAGAGGCAGAGTACGGGATGCCAGGTGACGGGATGCAAGAAGAGAGGCGGCAGAAGGCCGATAGTAGAAAAGTAAGGCGGAAAGAAGGAAGGAATAGACCCCAGGCGGCTGTCCTTCTCATCCCCTGCTTCGCCGCGTCGAGTTGTCCCACTGCCGAATGGCCGAACGGAGGACGGATGCAATGGCCCCCCGGGTCTTAAGTGGCATGCGGCCGACAGGGAAGCTCCATCTGGGCCACTGGAGTGGGGCGCTCGTCAACTGGGTCCGGCTCCAGGACCAGTACGAGTGCTTTTACGTCATCGTCGACTACCACGCCCTGACGTCTGAGTACGAGACGCCTCAGGTCGTGCGGGCGTCCATCCCTGAGGTCCTGCTCGACTGGCTGGCCGTCGGCATCGACCCCGAGCGGACC
>JANXAA010000192.1 GCA_025061865.1 Acidobacteriota bacterium
GGCCCATCGGGCCCCCACGACCGGCGCCAGATACGTCAGGAACGGGCCGACGACCAACGACAGGGACACGCTAGCCAGGGCCACGGCGTGGAAGCTCTCGGTCAAAATTCCCAGGCCGCGGGCTGTGTTCAGGACCAGGACCGAAAACTCGCTGGCGTACGGCATCCCCAGGGTCAACGTCAGAGCCGTTCGGAGAGGTAGGCGGACCACCGCGGCGGCTCCCCCGAAGGCCAGGCCCTTGGCCAGGAGCAGACCGACTACCAAGGCTCCCAGGGACCCGAGGTCTGCCTGCAAGAGGCCCAGGTCCAGTTGCATACCGAGAGTCAGAAAAAAGAGGCCCATCAGGAAGTCTCGCAAGGGCAGGATCTCGGCCACGACTTGATGGCTGATAGGCGTCTCCGAGAGGATGAGACCCGCCAGGAAAGCCCCGATGGCGATGGGCCACCCGAGGGCGTACACGGCCCCGATGATGGCCAGCGCCCAGACGAGGACGAAGGCCCGGATGAAGTCGGGAGATGCCCCCATCCGGGCGATACGTTCCATCATCCAGGGCATCCCGTAGCGAGTCATCCAGAGCGTACCGGCCATGACGGCGATCCCCCGGAGCAGAACGGAACCGACGTCCGGTAGGGCGGACGCTCCAGCCGCACCGACCCGGCCTAAAGGCAGGGCTAATAAAATCAGGGGCGTGGCCATGTCCTGAAACAGGCAGGTCCCGACGGCCCACCGCCCGTGATGGGTGTCCAGCTCTTTTCGCTCCTGTAAGACCTTCAGAATAATGGCCGTGCTCGTCGTGCTCACGGCGAACCCAACGACCAGGGCCGACCGGAGGGGCCATCCCAGCAGGGCGAGAACCCCACCGCCGAGAAGACCCGTCCCCAGGACCTGCAGGGTCCCAAAGACTGGGAGCCTGGTCCCCAAGGCGGCCAGGGACTCGACCGAGAATTCGACGCCCAATACAAACAGCAGGGCGATGATGCCGATTTCGGCCAGAGCGCGGATTTCAGGGGCCTCCCGAATCCAGCCGAGGCCGGCCGGTCCGATGAGGACGCCCGTGACGAGGAAGGCGACGAGAGTCGGGAAGCGGATTCGCTCCATCAACCAAAGCAATGGCAGTACACAGGCCATCACGACGAGTAGGTTCCGGATGAAAATTTCCATGACTCGACCGTCGGGTCCCGGAGGAGACGGGTTGACTTGACTCTTGCCGTCAGCCGGGCCGGGTGCCTCTCGCCGGCAGGTCGGTAGATGGGCCGATGGTCAGGTAGGGAGAATCCGCCTCTGGCCTACGCTCCGGACGCAAGAAGATTATAGCCCGAGGGGCCCTCTGCGATTCTATCGATGAACGATAGGCCTGTCATCAACCGTACGGCCAGGGATACGGGATAAGGTCTCGCGAGCCTGGAATCCCGGCCCCGCTCGCTCGAGCGGGGTCATCCCGATGTGGGATGGATTTCCGGGTCTCGGGAGAAAGAGGGACCTCGACTAGGCTCCGGGACTTACCGGGGATGGCTTTGGGCTGTCTGGGAGCCCCGCCGGCCATGCAACGCTCCCCCTGTCCCAGCCCTGTCGGCGACGGCGGCGTCCCCAACTCTTAGCGCGTGCGCTCATGCCGGTGGGTCTGGAATTTCGCCCTCTGCGACCTCGACAAGGGATGAGGCAGGCAACTGATTTCCGAACACCGGCGTCGTCAGATGCGTTTGTACGCTATGCCCGTGGAATCCCACACTCTGGAAGCCTTAAGCCGACGGAGGACGAGTCATGAGACGATCGACCTGGACCCTCGGGGGCCTATCCCTATGCCTGGTGCTTCGGATGACCGTCCTGTGGACGCCTCTGGCGACGGCCCAGGAGGCCCGCCGACCGACGCCGCCCGAAAGGCCGCCTGAAAAGGCAGTAGTCGAGAAAAAGCCCCTCGTCCCGACCGAGGACCAACTCTCTGTCACTCACCACACCGTCCGGCTGGCGGATGGCCAGGTCCTACGGTATACGGCCACGGCGGGTCACTACGTCTTGCGGGACGAGGACGGCACGTCCAAGACGGCCATCTTCTTCATCGCTTACACACGGGACGACGTGACGGACAAGTCTCGACGGCCCATCACGTTCACCTTCAACGGCGGGCCCGGCTCTTCATCGGTGTGGCTTCACATGGGTGCCTTCGGCCCCCGGCGGGTCCGGATGACCGACGAGGGGGCGGCCCTCCCGCCGCCAGGTTCCTATGCCGACAACCCGTACACGATCTTGGACGTCACGGACCTCGTCTTCATCGACCCGACGACAACCGGTTATAGCCGGGCCCAGCCGGGTCAAGAGGCCAAGCAGTTCCACGCCTATGAGGCCGATATCGAGTCCGTCGGGGAGTTCATCCGTCTGTACACGACCCGGTTCCAGCGGTGGACCTCGCCCAAGTACCTGGCCGGGGAGAGCTACGGGACGACCCGGGCGGCGGGCCTGGTCCGCTATCTCCAGGACCGCCACGGCATGTACTTCAACGGCGTGATCCTCGTCTCGGCGATTCTCCATTTCCAGACCGCCCGCTTTGATGTCGGCAACGACCTGCCCTATGTGCTCTTCCTGCCGACCTATACGGCCACGGCGTGGTACCACAAGAAACTGCCGGCCGACCTCCAGGCTGACCTCCGCCGGGCCCTGGAAGAAGCTCGGCGCTTCGCAGAGACGGACTACACACTGGCCCTCATGAAGGGCGACGACTTGACGGAGGCCGAGCGACGGGACATCGCTGCCCGACTGGCCCGTTACACAGGCCTCTCGGAGGACTACGTCCAGAAGTCCAACCTACGGGTCTCTATCTTCCGATTCGTTAAAGAGCTCCTCCGGGACCGTCGCCTCACCGTCGGCCGCCTGGACTCACGATTCACGGGCATGGACCGAGACGCCGCCGGTGAGACCTTCGAATTCGACCCGAGTTACGCCGTCATTCAGGGCCCCTTTACAGCGGCCCTCAATCACTACGTACGGTCCGAGTTAAAGTACGAAAGCGACCTCGTCTACGAAATCTTGACGAACCGGGTGCGGCCTTGGCGTTTCGAACCGGCCGAAAATCGCTACCTCAACGTGGCAGAGTCCTTGCGGGCAGCCTTGACGCAAAATCCTCACCTGCGGGTCTTCGTCGCCAGTGGGTACTATGACTTAGCGACGCCCTTCTCGGCGACGGACTACACCCTGCGACACATGAGCCTGGAGCCGCCCTTGCGAAAGAACATCGAGGTCCATTACTACGAGGCCGGTCACATGATGTACATCCATCGTCCCTCTCTGGAGCGGCTGAAGGCAGACCTCCGGGCGTTCTTCCAGCGGACCTTAGCCGAGTAGCCCATAGTTCCCGGCCCGATGGTCGGGCATAGTCGTCCAGGGGGCGCTTGGGCGAGGGACCAGGCACCCAGGCCTCAAGACCTGTGGTATCCTGTCCTCTCAACGCCTGCGGTGGGGGTGTGTTCATGCGGGTGCAAACTGCGGTCTTGACCGAATTTCGGCCTGATGGATGGCAGTTCGAGACCCGGGACGTCGAGGCCACGTCGGGCGAGGTCGTCCTGCGAGTCCGGGCGGCCGGGATCTGCGGCCGGGACCGGGTCATCGTCCGGGGTGGCTTCCGGAACCTTCGACCGCCTCTAGTCCTCGGCCATGAGGTCTTTGGAGACGTCGAAGGCCGGCCCTTTGCCGTCTATCCGTTTTGGACGTGTCAGCGATGCGTCTTCTGCCTCTCCGGGGAGGAGAACCTCTGTGAAGGCGATTTCCAGGTCTTGGGCGAGACGCGTCCCGGCGGATACGCCGAGGCTGTCGCTGTCCCGGCGGGCCTCCTGGTCCCCCTGCCGACCGAAGCCTACGTGGACTATGCGGCGGCCGCCTGCGCCGTGGCGACGACTTTCCATGCCGTCCGGCAGGCCGACGTCGGGCCGGGAGCTCGCGTCCTAGTGACGGGCGCCGGGGGCGGCGTCGGCATCCACATGGTCCAGGTCCTTCGACAGATGGGCCTGGAGGTCGTCGCCGTGGTGTCGGAGGCGAAGGCCGACGTCGTGGCGGGTCTGGACGTCAAGGTCGTCTCGCCCCAGGAGCGGCCGCCTATCGTGGACGCCGTCTTCGAGAACGTCGGGGCCCCGACGATCAACCTAAGCCTGGCGGCCCTTCGACGGAAGGGGACCCTCGTGTGGGTTGGCAATATCACGGGCGAGGCGCCCCGGCTTTTGCGGCCGGCCGTAACGATCATGCGGGAGCACCGTATCGTCGGGTCGGCAGCCTACACCCGCCGAGAGTGGACCCTGGCTCTCGAGTGGATCGGTTCCGGCCGGGTCCGGCCGTTCTTCCGGCCGTTCCCCTTGACGGCCGTGGCCGAGGCTTACAGGGCCCTCGACCGGGGCGAAGTCCTCGGCCGGGCCGTGTTGGTGCCGTAACACAATAATACAAATACGTGGGGTCCGGGTTCAAGGATGCAGGCGGAACTCCTCTACCTTAACCCCTGAGACCCCTATCTTCGCTCTTGAAGGGCCGTTCCAGGAGGCGCTGGACGGCCTTCTGGATAGGGTACCCCTCATAGAGGACGCCATGCACGGCCCGCGTGATAGGCGCGTCGACGCCGTGGGCGTCGGCCCAGGTCTTGAGGGCTCTCGCTGTCGGGATGCCCTCGACGGCCATCCGGAACCCCTGCAGGATCTGATCCAACGGCTCGCCGAGGCCCATTCGGTAACCGACCATACGATTGCGGCTGAGAGGTCCTGTGCAGGTCAGGACAAGGTCCCCGACACCCGCCAGGCCGTAAAACGTCTCCAGTCGGGCGCCCATCGCCGTCCCCAGACGGACCATCTCGGCGAGGCCCCGCGTGATGAGGGCCGCCACGGCGTTGTGACCCAACTGGAGGCCCGCCGCCATCCCCGCCGCCAGGGCTATCACGTTCTT
>JANXAA010000193.1 GCA_025061865.1 Acidobacteriota bacterium
GGTTGTCTTTTGTGCAATGCGACCAGGGACCGGTTAACCCCCACGACCCAGGCTACGTTGTATAAAAGAACCAAACTTCTCTCTCCAGCCGTAGGGGCGATTTATGCGAAAACGAGTCTTCTGGTTCATTATCCCTCCGAGCATCTTGCTCCTGGTCGGTCTCATCGTATGGTTCCGACCGATGGCAGCCCAGACACGAAAAGCCGACCCTGCAGCGGCCCCGGAGACCCGGAAAAGGGCCTGGCCCGTTCAAGTCGCAGAAGTCCGTCGAGGCCCGATCCGAAATTTCACCCGGACGACAGCCACCCTGGAACCTGACCGACAGGTTCAAGTCGTATCGGAAACGGAAGGTCTCGTCCTGCAGGTCTATGTCGATGAGGGCGACTACGTCCAGGAGGGCCAAATCCTAGCGTCGATCGACGCTGAGGCCAAGCAGTTGGCCCTGGAACGAGCCGTCGTCCGGCTGAAAAAGGCTCAGAAGGACCTGGAGCGCAAAAAAGCCGCCCTGGCGACCCATATCATCAGTCAATCCGAGTACGACCAGGCGCAGTATGAAGCCGATCTCGCAGAGGCCGAAAAGAAAGCCGCTGAGGTCGAACTCAGCCGATGCACCATCCGTGCACCGATTGCCGGCATCGTCACGGAGCGGTGGATAGAGCCGGGCCAGCGTGTCCAACCGCGGCAATCGATCTTCGTACTGGTCGACGCGGAACCCCTTCGGGCCCGAATATACCTCCCGGAGAAGGACATTCAGGGTATCCGTCCGAATCAGGTCGTCGACCTGGCCTTAAATGCTCAAGAAGAGGTTACCTTTCAAGGTCGAATCGAAAAAATTCATCCTGTCGTAGACCCTCAGACGGGGACCGTCAAGATCACTCTGATCGTTTTGCGGCCGCCGCCCCAGGTCCGGCCCGGTTCTTTCGTCGACGTCCGGGTCGTGACCCAACGACGAGAGGCCGCTCTACTGGTCCCCAAGAGGGCCCTGATCGAGGAGTACGGTGAAACTTATGTGTTCGTCGTCCAAGACGGGCGAGCCCTTCGAAGGAAACTCCAGGTCGGCTTTGCTGACGATCAGTTCGTCGAAGCCCTTACGGGTGTTGAGGCCGGAGATCGGGTCGTCACAGCCGGTCAGGGTTCTCTGCGAGACGGGGTCTCCGTCGAAGTCGTGCAATAAGACGCCAGGGGCCGGACGTGTGGCCTGGGACCCGCTTTGTCCCCCGGCGGTCCACCGGAGAGACCGCATCTACCGCCGTCCTCAGCCCTCGGTCGGCCGACCGGCGGGCTTGTCGGGTACCCCCACCCTCGGGCAACCGAACGGGACACAGAGCCAACCCTTCCATGGGAACACGACCTGTAGCTAGGAAGCACCATGAAGCTCGCTGAGTTATCGATCCGACGCCCCGTGACGGTCTCGATGGCGACAGCCGCTATTTTCATCTTTGGTCTTGTCGCCTTCCAGCGCCTGCCTCTGAGTCTGTTACCGGACATTACCTACCCTTCCCTGACCATCGAGACTCGATACCCCCAGGCGGCCTCGGGCGAGGTCGAAAACCTTGTGACCCGTCCGATCGAGGAGGCCGTCGCTATCGTTTCGGGGGTCCAGCGAATTTTCAGTCGTTCTCGACCCGGCGTCTCGGAAGTCGTCCTGGAATTCGGTTGGGGGACCCCCATGGACCTGGCCGCCCTGGACGTTCGAGAGAAGCTGGACCTGGTGCCCCTGCCCCGGGATGCCGAAAAGCCCAATATCCTTCGGTTTGACCCCTCCAACGACCCTATCCTTCGGGTCATCCTCAGCGGCCCGCCCTCTCAAGTCGAACTTCGGCGGATCGCCGAGAAATCCATCCGAACCGAACTGGAATCTATCGAAGGGGTTGCGGCCGTCAAGATTCACGGCGGCCTCCAAGAGGAGATTCATGTACTGCTAGACGAAACCCGATTGGCCGCCGTGGGGCTCACAATTCAGGATGTCATCCGCTCATTGGACCGCAACAACGTTAATATTGCAGGCGGTAGCCTCTACGAACGGGAGGCCCGGTATCTCGTACGGACCCTGAGTGAATTCCGGCAGTTGGGAGACCTGGCGGGGGTCGTTCTCCGGGAGGACGGCGGTCGGAAAGTCCTCCTAGGCGACGTCGCTGAGGTCCGACGGACGACCCGAGAGCGGGAAGCCATCGTCCGAATCAACGGCCAGGAAGGGGTCGAACTCTCCATCTTTAAGGAAGGGGATGCTAATACGGTCCAGGTCGCCCGGGTCGTCAAGGAACGATTGGACCAAATCCGGGAGCAGATGAGGCTTCAGGACCGTTTCGCCGGTATCCGGATCGACATCTTATTTGACCAGTCTCGGTTCATCGAGGCCTCGATTCGAGAAGTCACGAATAACGCCGTCTACGGGGGCTTGATCGCCGTCCTCGTCCTGTACCTCTTCTTGAGTCAATTCCGACCCACGTTCATTGTCGGCTTTTCTATCCCCTTTTCGGTCGTCGCGACCTTCTTTGTCATGTATCTGCTCGACATCAAGCTCAACATCATGTCCCTTGGGGGCCTCGCTCTGGGCGTCGGGATGCTGGTCGACAACGCCATCGTCGTGCTGGAGTCGATCGTTCGGCATGGCCGGGGTGGGTCGGCCCCAGCGGAAGCCGCCGTCGGGGGGACCCAAGAGGTAGGCACCGCCGTGATAGCCAGCACCCTGACGACGATCGCCGTGTTCTTACCGATATCCTTCATCGAGGGCGTCGCGGGCCAACTCTTTAAGGACCTCGCCCTGACGGTTACGGTGGCGCTTCTCGTTTCGATGGTCGGGTCCTTTGCCCTAATCCCCATGCTGTACGCCTACGGGGCTTCGCGTCGAGAGGGACCGACCCGCTTCGAGACGACAGGATTCAAGAGAGTCGTGCTGTATACTTTCCCCGCCTCTATTCTCGCAACCGTTAGGCGGATTGGCCAGCTAATGGGTCGTGGCGTGGCTTTGGCCCTGCGGCCCCTGGCTCGGGGGATAGAAGACGTCCTACGGGTTTATGACCGCCTGTACCCTGTCGTCCTCCGGCAGGCGGTCGCCCACCGGGCCTGGACCCTCCTGGGGGTGACCCTGCTGGCCTTCCTGGCCCTGGGAATGACTCGCTTCATGGGCGTAGAATTCATGCCTTCTCTGAGCCAGGGCGAGTTCGCCTTCCAGATAGAATTACCCGATGGAACCCCACTCAACCGCACGGAGGCGGTCCTCCGAGACATCGAAGCGAAGGTCCGACGCCTCCCGGCTGTCCAGACTTGCATGGTTTTAATCGGTCGCAACGCCAACGTCGGTTGGATCTCGACGGAAAGTCACGAGAACGCCGCCGTCTTGAACGTGCAAGTGCAGGCCCAGCGGGGCCAGAACCTCCGACACTTGGAAACCCTCGTGATCGAAGAGATTCGGAAGATTTTAGAAAGCTATCCAGACCTGACGTATAAGCTCCAACGGCCGAGCCTCTTCAGCTTTCGGACCCCTGTCGAGGTGGAAGTCTACGGAGAGGACGTCGAAGCCGCCCGAGCAGTCGCCCGTCATCTGGAAACGGCCCTCCGGCGCATCCCGGGCCTCACCGACGTCCAGTCCAGCTGGCAAGAGGGCTCACCCGAGGTGCGCGTGACCTTCCTGCGAGACCAGCTGGCTCGATATGGCCTTAACATAATCGAAGTCGCCCAGACCCTTCGGAATAAGGTCCGGGGCGAGACGGCTACGGAATTCCGAGAAGGGGACGATAAAATCGACATCCGCGTATGGGCCCGACCCGACGACCGGGATTCGGTCCAGGACTTAGCGAACCTCACGGTCGCCCGGGTCCAGGGCGTACCGATTCCCCTCAAAGCCGTCGCCCATATCGAAATGGGACGGGGTCCCGACGAGATCCGTCGGGTCGATCAAAAGAGGGCCATCGTGATATCCGCGAACCTTCAGGGCATCCGCCTGGGCTCGGCCAGTCGGCTTATCCAGCAGGCCATCGAGCAAGTCCCGATGCCTCCGGGTGTATCGGCCGTCCTGAGCGGTCAACACGAGGAATTTCGTCGGTCTTCCCGCTCTCTCCTTCTCGTCGCTGGACTCGCCATCTTCCTGGTGTATTTCGTCATGGCAGCCCAGTTTGAGTCATTACTCCAGCCCCTGATCTTAATGGTTACTGTCCCCCTCGGGGCCATCGGGGTAATCCTCATGCTGGGGCTGACCGGGCAAAGCCTGAACGTAATCGTCTTGATGGGCTTCATCGTCTTAGCCGGCATCGTCGTAAACAACGGGATCGTTCTGGTGAGTTACATTAATGCCCTGCGGCGACGTGGCCTCCCCTGGATGGAGGCCCTTATCGAGGGCGGCCGGGTCCGAGTCCGACCGATTCTGATGACGACCTTGACGACGATCCTGGGCCTGCTGCCGATGGCCCTCAGCGCCGGGGAGGGTTCGGAAATCCGGGCCCCCCTGGCGCTGACGCTAATCGGGGGCCTAACCCTATCGACCGTCCTGACCCTCGTGGTCATCCCTGTCCTGTACAGTTTCACAGTGCGGGATCCGAGCGCAGCGGCCCCGGAGCCTTAGGGGAATCGCCGTCGGGCGTATAGCGTACTGATCGCTAAGCCAAGCTGGACTCAGGCGGTTGAATCCCTGGACACCCAGCACCCACGCAGGAGTTGCCGGTGCGCCTATCTCGGCTCGCCATTCAGAGACCTGTAACTACCATCGTCCTGCTGGTTAGCCTGATCGTCCTGGGCATGGTCGCCCTGATCCGAATCAAACTGGCTTACTTCCCCGACATTGAGTTCCCGGGCATCTTTATCGAGGTCCCCTACCCCAATTCCAGCCCGACCCAGATCGAGAGGACGATCCTCCGACCCATCGAGGAAATCCTGGCAACGA
>JANXAA010000194.1 GCA_025061865.1 Acidobacteriota bacterium
GACGCCCTGAGGCACCTGAACGAGGCGGCCCTTGCCCTCTTACCGCCCCATGAGGTCGAGGAGACCTACAAAGTGCTCCGGCTTCTCCGGGTCGACCCTGCCCCAGACCCGGTCCATCGAGAGATCACTTCGAAGATCCTTGAAAAACTCCGGTCGGGAAGCCTCGAGAGCCTCGGCGACCTCATCCTCCAGGCCGCTTGGGTCCGGCGTTTCCTGGGATGACCCGAAACAGGGCATAGCTTTCTTGCGACCCCAAGGGAAGTAAACCTGGTCCATCCCGAAGCCCCCGGTAGTTCCGCTCGGGGGAATGACCCCGCCATTGCCGCTCCAGGTCCGCCAGGGGAACGATCAGGTACGTACGCCGACCGTCCGTCTGCATGCGGGCCAAGTCGGACAAGGTCAAGTCATACAGCTCCATCACATCCAACGACGTGTAATGCCGCAGGGTCGACGTGATCCCAAAGGCGAGGACCCGAGCGTCGGGCGTGACCGTCCGCTCGACCCACCGGGCGACGGCTAGGTCGGCGTCCTTTCGGTCGATGAAGGCGTCGATGACCCGTCCGTTGTAAGCCAAGCTTCCCAAGAGGCCTAGGCCCAGAATGCCGACCACGATGGCTTTGCGGCGGCCAGAGACACCTCCACCGGTCGATGCCCCAGGGCTTGTGTCTCGACACCCGAACCGATCTAGCCCGCCCGCCGTCGCTGGCAAGAGCGCCAGGGTAAACCGGAAGTTTTCGTGAGGAATCCCAGCCAAGAATCCATACATTCCAAGAGTCCAGCCGCCCAGAAGGACCAGGATACGTCCCCACCGGCGCCGGAACGCGGTCCAGAGTCCAAGGCCCCAAAAAGGCGTCCATAGTGGGAACAGCGACCGCGGGGAGACGAGTGCTTTCGCGTAAAAGAGGGCGACCGGAAGCGGATACTCGGCGTGCCCGTCGACGGTCTCAAAGGCCCGGCGGAAGGCATTGGCTCGGCAACTATCCGACCAGCCACGGATGACGGAGGGGGCAATGCTCGGTATGTCCCAAGAGGGTAATCTGCGGGACTTAGAACGACGAGACTCGCGATACACCCCAGGAGAGCATGAATCAAAACTTTATGCCCATAACGCCTCAGGAGAAAGAGGCTCTAGGTGCCCAAGGGCACCATCAAAAGGGCATACATCCACCGGGTCATGACAGCCCAGGCTGACAAGAGGAGCCATCGCAGACGTCCCGAGGCGTCACACCGGACGATCGCCCAAACAGCCAGGGCACCCCAAAAGAGGGCCGCCGTGTCGGCCATGACCGTGAAGCTCCAGTGCCATCCCTGACCTGAGGCCCCAGCGATGAAGCCGGCCAGCAGACCGACCCGCTGGGCCGCCTCCGGACGAAGACCCTGACGTTCCAAGAGCCGTCGGACGACCCCGATACACAGTAAAACCACGCCAGCCCCGGCTAGGGAACGGATGACTTGACCCGCCCGGGGCGTGGTCCCAAGCGGGGGAAATAGGGCCAGGACCAGGACAGGGTAGCCGATAGGCCAGAAGAACGGCGGTGGCCATCGCCCCTACCGCAGGCTCTCCCGAAGTTGAACTGCGTAGTCGTAGTCGGCAAAGGCCTCCTGGCCGTAGAGACCGTCAAATCCCCGCAGGGCGATCACGACCCAGTGAAGCCCCAGGGGCGCATGCCCCCATCCCGAGGGCCATCCCGAAGGACCATGGGCCCCAGACCATAGACTACAGACTTAAGACTTATCCCGGTCCCCTGCCCGGCCCCGTCTTAAGACGGGGAGAACCGAGGGGTCCGGCCAAGGTCTGGGATCCGAGGTCTATGGTCTGTAGTCTGGGGTCCGTAGCCTCATCGTGAGACCCGGGACCTTTTTAAGGTCCAGCATCATACCCCCTGCCGCCTGCTCCGGAGCGCCGCCCCATGCCCACCGGAGTCGCGGGTAAGCCGGCCATGATCCCCGAGAGAGCAAAATCCAGGCCTGCTCGTAGGCCCATCTCTACCTGTCGGCCGGGAGTGTCCGGGACGAGGAAACGGGCATCCTGATCCTGTATCATGCAGCGATCCCGCTTCACAGGAGGGAAGCTTATGCGAGAATTCCTGGCACGCCTCATGGGAAGAAATCCAGGTCTCTGGCCATGGAGCCCAGGCCTCCGGCCCGTCCTATGGGGCCTGATTTGGGGGATGGTCCTGAGTCCGGCTTGGGGTGCGCCCCCGAAAAGAAGCGTCGGCCCCGCCTTGGGACCGGGCTGGCCCCGGCCTGCACCGCTCCGTCCGGTCAGTACGTATTCCATCATCGCCATCGACCCCGAGGCCAACGAGATGGGTGTGGCCGTCCAGTCTCACTGGTTTTCCGTCGGGTCCGTCGTGACCTGGGCCGAGCCGGGCGTCGGCGTCGTGGCGACTCAGTCGCTGGTTGACGTCTCTTATGGCCCCCTGGGCTTGGACCTCATGCGAGGGGGCAAGACGGCCGTGGAAGCCCTGCAAGCACTCCTCCGGGCCGATGAAGGCCGAGAGGTCCGGCAAGTCGCCATGCTGGACGTTCGGGGGAACGTCGCTACCCATACGGGGAGCCGTTGTATTCCTGAGGCGGGCCATCGGGTCGGCCAAAACTACTCGGTCCAGGCCAATTTGATGCTCCGGGCGACCGTCTGGCCGGCCATGGCCCGGGCCTTCGAGACGACGAAGGGCGACCTGGCGGAACGCCTGATGGCAGCCCTCGAAGCGGCTGAGGCCGAGGGCGGTGACTTGCGGGGCCGTCAGTCGGCGGCCATTCGAATCGTTCGGGTGCGTCCTGAGGGTCCCTGGTGGCGGAACGTCGTGATGGAACTCCGAGTCGAGGACCATCCCGCCCCCTTAAAAGAGCTTCGGCGCCTCATCCAGCTTCATCGGGCGTATGCCCACATGAACGCCGGGGACGCCGCCTTAGAGAAGAACGACGTGGCGACGGCCATGCGGGAGTACGCCGCCGCCGAGGCCCTCGCCCCCGACAACCTGGAGATGCGCTTCTGGCACGCTGTTGGCCTCATCGGCCTCGGCCGTCTCGACGAGGCCCTCCCCATCCTGGTCCCCGTCCTCCGGCAGGACCGTCGCTGGATGGTCCTCCTTGAGCGGCTCCCGAAGGTCGGCTTGCTCCCGCCTGACCCGGCCATCCTCGAACGGGTCCGGACCGCCTTGAAGAAGTAGGTATTCCAGGAGTCCGGCAGTTCGGGAGTTCGGCCCGTCGGGCAATCTGGCCGATAGGCCGATAGAAAGGAATCGAGCATCCAGCCCTGAGCAGTAAGTTCAGGAACTCCATCGTCTTGAGATAAAGGGGCCCTCCGTGAAGACCTGCCGCCGAACGGTCTGCCTGCTTCCCGAATGGCCGAATCTCCTATCCTCCGGCCGACCGGATAAGGCGGTAGATGTCTCGCAAGCGCGGCGGCTGACCCGTCATTAGGATGCCGACCCGGAAGACCCGGGCCGCCGCCCAGAAGGCCACCGCTACGGACAGGACCAGCAAGCCGCCTGTCGTGACGTACTCCCAGAGGGGGACGTCGCCGGCCACCCGATTCATCATCACGAAAGGCGTGTACGGTGGGACGTACGACAACAGGCGGGCCAGCGTCCCGTCCGGGTCCCGGGCGATGGGGACCATCGTCAGGAGGGGGATGATCAGGAAGAAAAACACGGGCTGCAGTAAGTTCTGGGCCTCTCGCAAGCTGTCGCAGACCGACCCCAGGCCCCCCAACAGAGCCGCGTACAACAGATACCCTAGCAAGAAGTAGACGAAGAAGGGTCCCAGATACGTAACGTCAGCGACGGCCCGGACCAAGCCGGCGTCCAGGCTCCCGCCGAGCCGACTCATGGCGACCCATCCGAGACCTACCAACGAGGCGACCCACACCCCGACCATCGTCAGACCCGACAAAGCCGAGCCCAGGACCTTCCCCGTCATCAACTGTCCCGGTGACACGGACGAGAGCAAGACCTCAATGACCCGGCTGGACTTCTCCTCGATAGTGTTCATCAGGAGGAGCTGGGCCGACGTGACGACGGAAATCCACAGCAGGTACACGAAACCGACCGGGACCCACTGCCGGAGGGTATCCGTCATCCCGGCTCGAACGGCCTCGCCCGCCGCCGTGACATAGACCTTCTCGAAGCGAGCCGACGCTTGGAGCCATTGTAAGAGGGCCTCGTCGATACGCCGGTCGGCCAGCTGCCGGGCCCGCAGGACGCGGGTGGCCTGCCCGACGAACCAATCGTACAGGTCCGTATCCGTCAGGTTTTTCGAGACGTACTGGCAGTCCCGACAGTCCGGTAAAGGGTCCGGCCCGATGACGAAGTAGGCGAACAGATCCCCCTGGCGGACCATACGATGGAGGACCTCGGCGGGATCGCCGGCCGTCTGGGGGACCTCGACACGCACGAATCGGCTTCGGGCCAAGCCGCGATGGAGCCGGCCGGCTTCCTTCGGCGTCAAACCCTGCCACCACGTCCGCAGGTCCGGGCCGGCCTCTTGGAAAATCTGGTCGATTTCTGGGGCAACCGGCGTTTCGGTCGGGTCGTCCGAACCACGGACGAGGCGGCGAGCCAGGGCCCGGATTTGGTCTTCCTTTAAGGTCACTAGGGCTGGGGCAAACCGTCGAAGGACTGGCGGGAGCGTGGCGAGGCCGACGTCGCCGGCCTGGAATCGCTCGACGGCGACCTGTAAGACAAGGGCGAGGTCCTCGGCGTCGGCCTGAGCCCGGACCGCTGGTTCAAGCCATCCGGATCGGTCCAGCACGGCATACCGCCGGGGTGCCTTCGCCCGCTCTAGCCAGGCTGGGAGAACGACCGCCAGGATGAGGAGGACGGGAAATGAAAGGATACCGATCCAGAAGGTCTTCGTCCGAAGATTC
>JANXAA010000195.1:0-2854 GCA_025061865.1 Acidobacteriota bacterium
TACGGCCTTGTCCGAGTCAGCGACCCGCACGACGTACCAGCCGACCATTCCCCGGGCCCATTCGCCGGCACGTTCTTCCAGGTACTTCTGGTGGAACCAAAACTGAGTCGTGTCGTCCAAGTCTCGCGTGCCCCGATAGATGGCCCGGACGTTAAACTCCCACGTACCCGGAAAGATTGTGCCCCGCAGGACGACCCGGTCGCCGACCTTAAAGCCGAACCGCCGGGCCGTGGCCTCACCGATGACGCATCCTTGCCGGTCTTGAAGGAAGGCCTGCCATTGATCGGCCGGGACGATGAACTCTGGATACATGTCTCGATAAGTTTCCGATTCAATCGCAAATTGAGGAAAAAAGTTTCTCTCATCCTGATACACACCTCCAAACCAATTGGCGCTGGTGACAGCCACGACGCCGGGGACCTTGCGGATTTTTTCCCCATAGGCCTTGGGAAGAGGCATGGTCAGGGAAACCCGATTGATGACGAACAGTCGATGGGCCGAAGCCATCTCTATGCCGCCGTACAGAGCCCCATGAAGAGCCCGGAGGATGCCGTACAGAAACAAAGCCGCCCCGAAGGAGGCTAGCGTCAGCAGGGTCCGGATCTTTTTACGACGCAGGTTCACCCAGATCAGGGTCTTGAACTTCATACGATCACCTCCTTAGAAGCTTCGACCAGGACGCCCTTGTCTAGATGCAGGACGACTTGGGCCCGTTCGGCAGCTCGGACGTCATGGGTGACTAACAAGATCGTCTTTCCAAACTCCCGGTGGAGCACTGCCAGTAAGTCCAAAATTTCCTCAGCACTCCGACGGTCTAAGTCGCCCGTCGGCTCGTCACATAGCAAAAGGGTCGGGTCCGTCACGATGGCCCGGGCGATAGCGACCCTTTGCTCCTGTCCACCTGAGAGCTCTCGGGGATAGTGGTTCATGCGGTCGGCCAAGCCGACTAAACTCAAGGCCGCCTCGACCCGTCGTCGGCGTTCTGCCCGAGAAAGCCGTGTCAGGAGCAAAGGAAGCTCCACGTTCTGAAAGGCTGTTAGAACGGGGATGAGGTTGAATGTTTGGAATACGAAACCCACGTGGCGCGACCGCCATCGGGCCAATTGAGTATTTGAGAGTTGCGTGATGTCCACGCCATCGACCGTGATACGCCCGGCGCTGGGTCGGTCCAGGCCGCCCAAGAGGTTCAAGAGCGTCGTCTTGCCGGAACCCGAGGGTCCCATGAAGGCGACGAATTCACCGGCGTCCACGTCTAGGTTTAAGCCCTGCAGGACGTGGATGACCTCACTCCCCCGCTGATAGACTTTGTCCAGGCCTCGGACCTGAATCAGGCCGTGGCCCTGACCGTCTAGATGCACCATGGTTCACCTCCGTACACGCACGCTCATGCCGTCTTTAAGGACACCGCCCGCTTCGACGACGACCAGCTCCCCAGCGAGAAGGCCACTTTCCAGGAGGACCTGATCGGCTCGCCGTTCGGCCACTCGGACGGCCCGCCGTTCCAATCGGCCCTCCCGTAAGACATACACGGCGGACTGACCCGCCTCTTCGTATAAGGCCTTCGCTGGAATCGAAACCCGGGGACTGAAGTCGTTTTCTCCCTCTCCCAAAAAGGCCACCTTTACACCCATATCGGGCAAGACCCGGGTATCTCGAACGCCGAGGGCAATGCGCACTTTGACAGTCGCCTTCTGTCGATCGGCAGTTGGGATGACAGTCCGCACCGTCGCTGGAATCTTCCATTCTGGATAGGCGTCCAGGGTCGCCTCGACGGTCTGGCCGGGCCGGATCCTGGCGATATACGACTCATTCACGTCCACCTCAATTTCCAAGGAGTCCATATCGACTAGGGTCGCAATGCCTGTCCGGGTAAAACCGCCGCCGGCCGAAATCGGCGATACCATCTCGCCGGGTTGGGCGTCCTTGCTGACGACGATGCCTGCGAAGGGCGCCCGGACGATGCAGTTGTCGACGTCCTGTCGGGCCTGCTCGACCTGGGCTTGGGCAAGACGTACAGCTGCCTCGGCCTGTCGAAGCTGAGCCCGTAAGCTCTCGACCCGAGTCTTCGCTTGGTCCAGGGCCTGTTGACTCGTCACGCCAGCTACCCGAAGCTTTTCCTGACGGTCCAGAGCCCGTTCCGCCTCGGCGAGTTCCGTGGCTAAGACTTGAATGGCGGCCTGATGGACCCGGACCTGTGCTTCAGCCGTCGCTAGTCGCTTCTGCGCATCGCTGGCGTCCAAGACAGCCAAGACGTCCCCAGCTTCGACACGCATCCCCTCTTCGACGCGAACCTCCAGGACTCGCGCCGTGACCTTGGCCGCTACCGTCGCCCGTCGCCGGGGCGTGACGTAACCTGAGGCGTTCAAGACCACCGGACGGCCCGCGCCCGTCGCGGCTTGGGCTTCGACTACCGAAACCCAGGGCTTTGAATGCCTCAGGAACCTTATGGTCACGACGAGGGTCACAACCCCCAAGACGACGACGACTACCCAGACCCAAGGCTTTCTCCGAACGGTTCGAGCTTCCAGTGGAATCCGTAAGGCCTCCAGTTCTTCCCGCTTCTTCAATTGAGTCCCTCACTAAGCAAAGTCGGGCATGGGCCGACCGCTAGAAGACCGGCGCACCCTACCCCGACCGAATTCGGTCAACGGATCATCGACTCTGCCTCTTGCTCCTTATATCTCCATCGAAGCCACCCCGCATACAGGGCCATCAAGAGGCCCAGGCCCCCATGCATTAAGTAAGCACCTTGAGGCGTCCAGAGACTCACCAAGGGCACGCCAAAAATGCCGACGACACCCAAGGCAAAGAACCCCGGGGCCATAATCCCACTGATGAAGAGGCCTAGGCCGAT
>JANXAA010000195.1:2864-4854 GCA_025061865.1 Acidobacteriota bacterium
CCCACAGGGCCGCATAGCCGCCGGCGTCCAGATTGCCGTAATATCGGAGAACCCCCTGCAAAAGAGCCATCCCACCCATGATGACGCCCCAAGACCATCCGACCTTTGGGGCAATGCTCAGTTTGAACGGCTGGGCCGACCGATAGCGACCGGTCCGGACGGCGGCGAAGTGGACAACAAATATGCCGAGGGCTATGACCGCTATCAGAATCCCGATGAATCCCAGGAGATTCCGGACTATGGTATAGGCTCCATAGGTTAAGCCGGCCGCTATGGCCCAGGTCGCCGAAGCCAGGCCCCATCCCGCCACGGGCACTGTGGCCAGCCAGAAGGCCCCAAACAGGGTCTCCACCCAGAAGGACCGTCCGCCAAAAACGTCGGCGGCGATGTTTACGGCAGGATATAGACCGAAAACGACCAGCCACCACGTCAGCTCCCGCATTTCCTGACGTCCCCGCAGCGTCAGCAGGCGTAGGACGTCGACTGTATCCAGTAAGACCTGTAAGTCAGCATCTCTTCTCATGGAGCCCTCCGCTTCTATCTGGGACTGGGCGGTAAGTCCGCCGATAGCCCCTCTACCGCCCCGTAGCTCATGCCTTCGCCACGTCCTCTAAGATCGAGCGGAGTCGGTCCAGGTATTCCCGGAACCGCCGCCGGCCTGCCGGAGTCAGCCGATAGTACGTTCGAGGCCGCCGCCCAACGAACGTCTTGCGGACAGCGACAATCCCTGCTTCCTCAAGGACGCGCATGTGCTGGGCCAGATTGCCGTCTGTCAATCCGAGAAACTCCTTTAAAGTCGTGAAGTCCAGCTCGTCGGCTTGCACAAGCAGGGTTAGGATGCCCAGTCGGACCCGCTCGTGGAAGATCGGGTCGAGGTCAGTTAAATCGACTAAGCGCTTCATGGTCGAGACGCTTCGGAACGGCGCATCCGGAGTCTCTGCCAGCCGAGGGTCAAGCGCACCGACGGCCCCGTCAGACGTACGTCGGGTCCCCCGACGATGGGCGTGCCGTCGTCCAGCCGCCAACCCGCCTCCCCAGGTTGCCAGACATAGCTCACCCGCAGACCTAGGAGAAAGTCCCCCTGGTAACGGGGCCGACGGACGACGGGTAGCCGCACGTCCAGGCCGACGGCTGCTTGAAGCAAGACACCCCCCGTCATCAGGCGCGCGCTACCCTCGGGCCACCGCAGGAGACCCCGAAAGTCGGGAAGGCGACCTGATTCCTGAATTCGAAGAAACCATCGACCGCCGCCGAGACCGATAAGGCCATAGGCTTGCCAGGCAGGGGAACGGGCGATGAGGTAGCCGAGGTCGAAAAAGCCTTGGAAGCCCGTAATATGAGCCTCCCGACGGCCGACCGTCGTCCGCTGATCAAGGATGCCATGGCCTTCTCCACCAATAAGAACCCGACCCAGGAAGGTCCATACGCCGCCCCCGAGGCTGACAAAGCGCTCCTCCAGGGGTGGAAAGCCCGTTCTCCTAAAGGTCCGATTCAAGTCCTCGAGGTCGGTCCATTCAAGGCCCAAAGCCAAGAAGCCGGCGCCGCCGCGCTGGAATGGCGGGGGCTGATGGGAACCCGTCCCGGCGGCCGCGCCCGTCATGAGGAGGAGGCCGGCGATCAGGAGAGCGGTTTGCCCCATATCCTTTCTCGCAAAGTACTTTTTGCTACAAAGTATATACCTCGACCGTCCCCTTGTCAAGGGGACGGCTCCTGGGCCCCAGATGGGCGGTCCTGTGGGGGCGTCCATGCCGGCATCACTCGGAGCCGTCTTCCGCAAGGCCGGGGCGTGCCTCTAGTTCAGTATCCTCGGCTGACGCCACGAAACGGTCAGACGGGGTCGGCCTCGGGCGAGACTTCCACCGACCTGCCTTCCGGGCGGCTTCCTTCAAGATGTACTCGATCTGGGCGTTGACGCTTCGGAGCTCATCTGCCGCCCACTTTTCCAAGACCTCGTAGAGCTCAGCATCCAGACGGAGTAAGAACCGCTTCT
>JANXAA010000196.1 GCA_025061865.1 Acidobacteriota bacterium
GAGTTCCATTTCGCCTGGCGTTTATAAGGCCTATGACATGGAACCGACAGATGAGACCTGTGTCGTGAGCGGCTACCCATGTCGGAAAAGGTCACGCAAGCCCGTCCGAAAGCCATCATCGTCGGCCTGATCGGGGATCGGGGGAGAGAGGTCGAGGCCCTTGAGGATTTGGAGGAACTGCGGCGTCTGGTCGAAGACGCCGGGGCCGAGGTTATCGATGTCGTGACCCAGGTCCGTCAGACGCCGGACCCTGGGTTCTACCTGGGCCGGGGGAAGGTCCGGGAGCTGGCCGAGAGGGTCTTGACGTCGGGGGCGGAACTGGTCGTCTTCGACGATTCCCTCCGCCCCGTACAGGTCAAAAATCTGGAAGACAGCCTGAACGTCAAGATTCTGGACCGCATCCAACTCATCCTGGACATTTTTGCCCGGCGGGCCCGGAGTCGGGAGGGCCAGCTCCAGGTCGAGCTGGCGCAACTGCAGTATCTACTCCCCCGTCTGACCGGTCGGGGCGTCGAGCTCTCCCGTTTGGGGGGCGGCATCGGGACCCGAGGACCGGGCGAGACCCTTCTGGAGATGAAACATCGTCAGATCCGGGCGCGTATCGCCCACATCCGACAGGAGCTGGCGGCTATCGAGACCCACCGGCAGGCTCTTCACGCCGAGCGGCAGGAAAAGGGTCTCCCGGTCTTTGCCCTGGTCGGGTATACGAACGCTGGCAAGACGACCTTGTTCAACCGACTGACCCAGGCGGATGCACCGGCCCAAGACCAGCTCTTCACGACGTTGGATCCCTTAGTCCGGAAGGTCCGAGGGAGTGACTTGGGGGAAGTCCTCGTCAGCGACACAGTCGGATTCATTCGAAAGCTCCCGCCCTCGCTGGTCGCCGCCTTTCGGGCCACCCTGGATGAAGTTTACTCGGCATGGGCCCTCATTCACGTCATTGACATCACGTCTCCCCGGATGGAGACAGAGGTCCAGACCGTGCGGGCAGTCCTGAGGCAAATGCGAGTCGACGAAAAACCCGTCTTGTGGGTGTTCAATAAGATCGACAAAAACACCGACCCTATGCGGATTCATGAGGCGCGGGCGATGTGCCCGGAAGCTGTCTTTCTGTCGGCCCGCACAGGCGCAGGCCTCGACCGGCTCATCGAGGCGATGGCCCGGACCCTGCGGTCTTACTGGCAGAGACATCGGTTCCGTATCCCTTATGCGCATGCCCGGGACCTCCAGTGGTTTTATAAGGTCGGTCGGATTCTTACCCGGGAGGATCGGGAGGACGGCGTCTATCTCGAAGCCGAGGTGCCTCCATGGTTGGTCGGCCACATGAAGGCGTATCGACTGGAGCCGTCACCGTTCAGCTCGACCGAGACTGCCGAAGTCATCGCTTCTTCCGTGTCCTGATCGGACTGGCTATCCCGGGTCTCTTCCTGGTCGGTTGTCCGAAGGCGCCCTATGTCTCCCTACCGGCGTACTTGCCGGCTCCGACGGCGTGGGAGCCGCCCCCGGGTTCGGGGGTGGCCGTCCGAGTCCAGAGAGCCTGGGAGAGCCTCCAGGCTGGCGACGTCGATACGGCGGAACGCATCGCCGAGTCCTTGCAGGTCAATTACCCCCAGTGGGCGACGCCCCTGGCCCTCCGGGGATGGGTCGCCCTCGCCCGAAGCGACACCTTGACGGCGGCTCAGTACTTCCAAGAAGCCCTCCGGATCGCCCCGCAGCATGTCGGTGCCCTGACTGGTATGATGTGGATCCATCGCACCCGTCAAGACTGGGTTTCGGCCCTGACGTATGCCGAGAGGCTCGAAGCCGTCTGGGCCCATCCGTCTGATTTTGCCCATGAGGCCGAACTCATCCGGCGTCGGGCCGTCGAGGCCATGGTCGAACAAGCTCGGGTCGCCCGTCGCCAGGGAGACGTCGCTCAGGCGACGCACTGGTACAGGCAGGCGGCTGCCCGGAACCTGACCGATGCCCGACTTCAGGTCGAGGCCGGTGACTGGTTTCGCTCCCTGGGCCAAGTCCAGGAGGCGCTCCCCTATTATCAATGGGCGTATCAAAGCGACCCGGACGACATGCAAGCCCTCCAGCGACTCGCCGAAGCCCTCATAGAGACCCGCCAATGGCTCCAAGCGAAACCCCTGCTGGAACGTTTGGTCCGTGCAGAACCATCCCAGCGGCGATGGACGGAGCTCCTACAGACGGCTGAATTGGAGATCCAGCGCTCGGCTGTCTACAACGAATACCAACAGATCGAGCGGGCGCCCTACGTGACCCGGGGCCAGGTCGCTGCCCTGCTGTACCTGGAGATTCCCCGCATCGCCCAGGAGCCTCTTTCAGGTCGACCGCCTATCATCCTCGACCTGGAGGACCACTGGGCGCGGACTTTCATCCACAAGGTCGCGGCGATGGGTCTCATCCCCCTGTTTGACAATCATACCTTCCAACCCGACCGGGTCGTCCAGCGGGGTGAGTTTGCCTTCATTCTGTACAACGTCTTGCGCTACTTTGACCGGCATACCCTCGTACAGGTTCCCCCCGCCTTAACGATCCCTGACGTCTCCCCCTTACACCGGTACTACGTCCCGATCCGGTACGCCGTCACCTTGGGACTCCTGCTCTTGGAGCCGGATGGGTCCTTCCGGCCGGGTCAGAACGTCAACGGCCCCCAGGCCCTCCGGGCTATTCAGGCTTTGGGAAACTTGCTTCGGTAATCTTCCGGTAGTCTATGGATGCCGCGCAGGTAGCCAAGTAGACAAATGGGCCAGTGAGATGTATATGGGTCGGATCGCTCGTATGAAGCAGATATTCCAACTGAAGGGTCTATCCCTTTTTACTTGCTCATCGGCCGCCTGCCCATCTGCCTAAGACAGTGGTCCATCCAGCCGTCGTGGAAATTGCAAGTGGTGAAATCTCGAGGCGTCACCCTCCTGAGCCTTCTCATCGGGATAGCCCTTAGCCTGATGGTCCTCGGGACGGTTCTGGACATCGGACTGCAGGCCGTTCGCTTGCGGCGGCGTCAACAAGTCCTCTCGGCCTGGTGGCAGACCCAACGGACGCTCTTCTACTGGACAGCCCGAGACTTAAATGCTCGTCTCCATACCTCCCTCGAGGACCCAGTCGTACGGGGGACCCGGCAACTGCGGTTCTCCCGCCTGGACGAGCCCGATGCCCCGGGCGTGACCTTGCTGATTCCCGACGGTCGGTTATTGGCTGTCTTGGCTGACCTGGCTCCCGTCTGGCCGTCGGCCTGGCGGGTTCGCTTCTGGGAACTTCGCCCAGACGCCGGGACTCTGTATATCTGGTGTCAGCCCGCCGAGTCCCCGGAGGGCGTCCTCATCCAGGGACGTCCCATTCCGCCGAACACCCTGGAAGTCCGGGCGATCGTAGGCCCCCCGGGCCAGTCCGGACAGCTTCCGGTAGGAACCCGTTTGGTATCCGTGACCTGGACGGCTTACGAGGTCGAGTCGGACGCCGATCGAGCCGGCACGTATCGCCTGTACCGTCGACACCAAGGCGGCCGCTTGCGGTTGGCAGATAGCCTGCGGGATTGCCAGGTCGAGGCCGCTGGGCCCCTCCATGGGAACATCCGATGCCTTTTCCCGGCCGAAGGAGTCGGAAAGGTTGACCCCCCGGTCCTTTTAGTGTTCAATGATCGCCTATTCTGATGTGTAAGTTGTGTAAATGCCGGTGTGACACCGGAGCGAGCAAGGGTCTTAAGCAAATAGGTAGATAGGGAGGGGACGTCGGTCGAAACGTAGGCGTCATGCCGGCACTCTGACCTATCCCTCATTATTTCTCTATTTCCTAATTTTTCTATCTGCCGACCTGCCCATCTGCCCAAGATGATGGAATGCCTCTTGAGGCGACCCATGGGAAATCCGGAGAGTGGACCCGCTTGGGTTCCCTTAGTCGACGTTCGGCGTCACAATGTCTTATTGCGTGAGGCCTTGGATGAGGCCTTCCAGGGGGTATTGGAACGGGGTCAGTTTGTCCTCGGCGAAGAAACGGAAGCCTTTGAAGCCGATTGGGCGGCCTGGTGTGGAGCTCGGTACGGGATTGCGTGCGCCAACGGGAGCGCCGCTCTCTACATCGCCCTCCAGGCACTGGGTATCGGCCCAGGCGATGAGGTCATCACGACAGCCTTTACGTTTGTAGCGACCGTCGAGGCCATCTTGATGGTCGGCGCCCGACCGGTCTTTGTCGACGTCGACGCGGCGACGGCCCTGATGGACCTCCAGCAAGTCGAGGCTGCCATCACGCCCCGGACGGTAGCCGTCCTGCCGGTTCATCTTTACGGTCAAGTCGGGGACATGCCGGCCTTACGGCAATTGTGTGATCGATACGGTCTGGCCCTCATCGAGGACGCTGCCCAGGCCCACGGGGCTCGATTTCGGGGACGCCGAGCCGGGACTTTTGGTGACATCGCCTGCTTCAGTTTTTATCCGACTAAGAACCTGAGTGCCTTAGGGGACGCCGGAGCCATCGCGACGGACGACGCCCAGTGGGCCGAGCGGTGTCGTCTTATTCGAAATCACGGTCGGGCTCAGCACCACCTGCACGTCCAGGTAGGCTTTAACTTCCGATTGGGGGAGCTCCAGGCCGCCTTCCTGCGGGTCAAGCTCCGATATCTGGACGCCTGGATCGCCCGACGGAACGCCATCGTGAGGATGTACCAGACCCAGGCCCCGGGGGCTCGATACTGGCGCTGGGTCCAGACAGTCCCCGCCGCCGAGCCGGCCTGGCACTTGGCCGTCCTGCGTACGCCCTACCGGAAAGCCCTGCAGGAGTGGCTCCACGCCCATCGGGTCCAGACGGGGATCTATTACGATATGCCGGTCCCCTTGCAACC
>JANXAA010000197.1 GCA_025061865.1 Acidobacteriota bacterium
GGTCAGCCCAGATTTTCCAAGTCCGCCTCGATGCGGACGCTGCCTACGAGATTGCCCGGCGAGCCCGGGGGACGCCCCGGATCGCCAACCGTCTGCTCCGCCGGGTTCGTGATTTTGCCCAGGTCCGCGCCGACGGCGTCATTACCCTCGACGTGGCCCTGAAGGCCCTCGAGCTCTTCGAGGTCGATGCTTACGGGTTTGACGACGTAGACCGCAAACTCATGCTGACCCTCATCGAAAGGTTCGACGGTGGTCCCGTCGGCTTAGGTACCCTGGCGGCGGCGATCTCAGAGGATAAGCAGACCATCGAGGAGATCTACGAGCCGTACCTGATGCAAATCGGCTTTCTGAAGCGCACACCCCGGGGCCGGGTCGCTACACCCCAGGCCTTCCGGTACTTCGGCTATACGCCCCGGGGAGTGGCTGCCCGTCAGCCCGGCTTGATGCCCGGAGAGACAGGGTAGGGGGATGGTCCAGGATCCAAGATGCCAGAGGCAGAATATGTGTTAGAAGTAAAATGTCAGGCGGTCGGTCCCCTGAAATATTCGAGCTGTCCAGAACACTTACTACCGGCAAGCCGGGCTCGGAGCCTGCATCTTGCATCCTGCCTCCTGGGCCTTGCGTTCCGGTTCTTGCTTCCCGGTCTGATCGGGCTCTTGGGGGTGACGCCAGCATTCGCCCAATGGTTCGTCTTCCGGACCGGAGGTGGCGTCGTAAAGCCCGAGGACATCCAGTTGACAGCCTGGACTACGGTGGGGCTGTACTATTACCCAGACCCCCATTGGGGCGTCGGGTCCGACATCGGGTTCTGGTCGCAGACCGAGCGTCGTTGCGAGTTCGTCCCCTTTCCCCCGACCCATCCACAGTTTTTTTGTGAGGACGTGAAGTTCCAAGACGTGACGGTCTCGCTCAACTTCATCGTCGAGACGCAGGTCCGACAAGGGGTCCGGCTGTTTGCCGGTAGCGGTTTCAGCTCCCATGCCCTGGAGGCTCGGTCAGACTCCCTGCGGTTCGGTTTCGGGGGCCACCGCATCGGCGGGAGTGAAATCCGTATCGGCTTTCAGGTCTTTGCGGGTATCGACGTACCGCTCTCCCGGCGGTGGGGCCTCTTTTTCAGCGGGCGTTACGACGGCGTGGCCGACGTCGCCCAGTGGAAGGCTTTTGGAGGTTTGCGGATTCAATTCCACGGTGGGCCCGGTCGGGGCCCGCGCATTCCCCTTCCGCCGCCGGAGCCGGAGCCGTAGGCTCCGCCGGTGAGTAGGTTCAGGACCCGCATGGCCGGACTGGACCGGGTCTCGGAAGTGGCAAGGCTTGTACTTGGTCTGGTCCGAGACTCGGGATTTCGAAGCCACTGATGGTAGCGACGGTCATCGGAAGGTCCCCCTGAGTCATCGAGGGAAGGGGGTGATACGACGGTCACGAGGGATGAAGATGGAAGCTCGGTGGGCCCTTATTACCGGCGCCAGCTCGGGTATCGGAGAAGCCTTTGCCCGGGCATTGGCCGCTCGAGGTTGGTCGCTCCTCTTGACGGCGCGGGACGCGGGGCGTCTGGCCGACCTGACTCGGACATTGGCCCAAGCGTACCCCTCCCAGGTCTTTGCCTATCGGTCGGCGGACCTGGCTGACCCGGCGACGCCTCAGGACTTGGTCGGATGGGCGGCCCAGACAGCCGGTTTCGTCGAGTTCCTTGTCAACAATGCTGGCTTCGGCAGTTTCGGGCCTTTCCATGAGCTTTCCGTCGACCGAGAGGTCGAGATGGTCCGAGTAAACGTCGAGGCCCTCACGGAGCTGACGTACCGCTTCTTGCCGCCTATGCTCGAACGGAGCCGGGGGACAATCCTTCTGGTCGGGTCGGTCGCCGGGTTTCAGCCCGTGCCATATATGGCGACCTATGCGGCGACGAAGACTTACGTGGAACGCTTGGGTCTGGCCCTGTGGTACGAACTCCGCCGACGCGGCGTGCGGGTCTACGTCCTGGCGCCTGGTTATACGGCGACCCGCTTCCACGAGCGGGCCCGGATGTCCCGGCGGCCGCCCTTCCGGACGCCGGTCGCTACGCCCGAGTCGGTCGTCGCCGAATGCCTACGGCAGATGGAGCGGCGCCCGAACCGATGTCTCATCGTACCGGGCTGGACGAATCGGTTGATGTATCGGCTCGTACGGTGGGTCCCCTTATCCCTAGTCGTCCGGACGGCAGGGGCGATGTATCGGCCCCGGCGACGGCAGTAGGACAGGAAGGCGATAGGGAGGGAATGGCGGACGACCTGACTGCCGCACATGGCCGAAAACTGCCGAAAAATATGGAACGGCGACGAATCTACACACCGGACTGGACAGTCGTCGACACATCCGGTCAGGTCCTCTGTCGGGGACCAGCCGTCGAGCGTATGCGGCGGGTCCTCCGACTACGGCCCGGCGACCCCCTGGAAGCCATCCCCGGCGACGGCTGGCTGTACTACGTCCGGGTCGTGACCTTTCCGTCGGACCAAGTGGCTGTCTTACAAGTCGAAGCACGGGTCCAGCCTCCGACAGAGCCCACTCAACCGGTCTACCTGGGTGTCGGTTTCCTGAAACACGACCAGCTGGACGAAGTCTTTCGTCAGGCGACCGAGCTGGGGATCACGCATTTTGCCCCCCTCGTTACTCGCCGGACCGTCGTTCAACCCAAACCCGAGCGTTGGGACCGAAGGTACCGCCGGTGGCTCCGTCTGGCGGCCGAGGCCCTGGAGTCGTCCGGTCGGACCCGTCTGCCCGTCATCTTCGAGCCGATGGTGCCGTCGGCGTTTCTTGCAAGAGTCCCGCCAGACGCCGTCGTCCTTTGGCTGGTCGAGCCCCGTCATGAACGTCCCGTTCGGCCGCTTTGGGAATACCTCCACGGGCATCCGACGGGGCCGTCCGGCGGGTGGGCCCTCGTCGTCGGCCCAGAGGGCGGATGGGACGCTGAAGAGCTGGACGCCGTGACCGATCCCCGCGTCGTGTGGGTCCACCTGGGGCCTCGGACTTTGCGGACGCCGACAGGGGCCCTGGCGGCCCTGGCTCTCCTGATAGAGCGGACGACTTCATCCCCAGAAGGGGAGAAAGAAAAAAAGCAAGAATCAGAGAAGGAAAGGAGGTAAAGAGGGTAACGTAGTTAGTCTTTCCTGTTGCCTTGCCCTCTTGTCTTCTGGCCGCCTTCAATGCTGGGAAGCAACCCGGGCCTTGATCTTGGGGCGGCCCCCCTCGATGGTCACGTAAAATTCCAAAGGCCGGCCGCCGACCTTCTGGCGAAGCGCCTGGGCCTGGGTCTCGACTTGCTGACGGAAACGTTCCTTGTCAAGGCGAACGTCCTGACCGACCTGACGGTAGGCCTCAATGAATTCCTGGTATAAGCGCTCGTAAGGGTCCTCGGCGGGGGCCCTTTCCGTCGGGGTGGGGGCGACCGGTCGCGGCCCCGGTGCCTGCATAGCCCGACGCAGGACGGAGGGGTTGTGGATGCCCATCGCCGCCAGGACGGCCATACGGCCCTGCGTCTCCATGAGATGAAGCCACTTGTTCCACCGCTCCCGCAGGCTGTTAAACCGATACGCCAAATTCGAGAAGGTGAACTGCTGGGCGACTCGGAGCACATAGCGAATGGGGAACTGCCGGATCTGACGACTGAGTTGGTCGGTCTCCTTGTCTGGCGGGTACCGCTGGTCCGGACTCCCCATAAAGAAGAGGCGCCACTTCACGTCCAGTTGAGAGATAGCCTCTTCCAGTTGGGCGAGAGCGACCTCGACCTCATCCCGGTCGATCTTTTTCGAGTCCACCATGCTCGGCTCCCAGGAAAGCCCGGCTTAGCCGTTCGACTCGGGCTCCGCCAGGTAGAAGAATAAAAGGGGGAGCCACAGGCCGGCGCCGTAGGGTATCGGTCGGCCTTGGATCCAAATTTCCTTGCGGGGCCACGCCTCGATAGCCTCGTAGGCCGCCTGTAGGTCCCGAGCTTCCCGCATGTCGAAGTCAGCCCAGTAAGTCCGGAAGCGACTCGTCGTGACGGTTCGGACGATGCGGTCCCGCAGGACCGTCGGGACCTCCCAGGCGTCGTTCGGGACCTCCTCATCTGAGGGTAGGGGGTGACCGAAGACCAGAGTCACCCGCACGGGGCGCCGGTCCGTTTCGGGTCGAAGCAAACGTTGGATTTCCTCCTCGACCTCTGGACTCAAACGATACGTCTTCCGTGCCATCCTGACCTATCCCTCGCCCTTCGACGACCTGGCCCCTGTCGGGCCGGATGGGGATACAAAATGCAGGATACAAGATGTAAGATGTAGGATGCAAGACGCAGGCCGGTGGTCTCGGGGGCCAGGTTCCAGTGCAAGGATGGACGACGGACTCCGGACCCCAGACCTGACTGGGTTCGCCGGATCGCTTCCTCTTGAAAGCCGAGGCCCCAGACTTTCCATGGATGGTGAACCAAAGATTCGATATCGAGAACTGGACATCGGCTTCTTCTGGGCCGCCCTGGCCCTGGCGACTTTCGGGGGCTTCACCCTCGGGGTCGGCCTGGTCTGGCCGATGGCCTGGGGACGCAACTTGCCGGCGGACCTGGCCGTCTGGATTCAGGTCCACGGGCACCTCCAGCTCGTCGGCTGGGCGGGCCTGTTCATCATGGGGGTGAGCCTGTTCTTTCTGCCGCGGCTGGCGGCCACGCCCCTGACTCGGCCGGGATGGGTCTCGCCTATCCTCGGCTGTACCGTCGGCGGTCTCCTCCTCGAGGCCCTGCCCCGACTCGTCGGGTCCCGGTCGTCTGGGTCGCCCGGTCGTGTCGTCCTCGGGCTTCAGACTCTCGGAGCGGGCCTGAC
>JANXAA010000198.1:0-2673 GCA_025061865.1 Acidobacteriota bacterium
GTCCGTCTGCCAGGAGTTGTCGTACTCGGGACCGGGTCCCACCGTGAATGTGCGCCACAGTTCCCGCCCCGTGTTCACGTCATAGGCGACGACGGCGCCTCGAGCGCCGAATTCAGCCCCGGCGTAGCCCGTGATAACCTTGTCCTTGATGACGATCGGGGGCGAGGTGATCGTATAGCCGGCCTTGTAATCGACGACGGTCGCCCGCCACAGTTCCCGGCCTGTCTGAGCGTCTAGGGCGATCAAGACGCCGTCTAGACGACCGAAGAAAATCTTGCCATGGCCGTAAGCGGCCCCCCGGTTGACGACGTCGCAACAGGCGTATTGCTGGGCATCGGCGGGCGTGTCTGAGACGTACTTCCACTTCAGACGGCCCGTCCGGGCGTCGACGGCATAGACGTGGTTCGGCCAAGAAGTCGTCACGTAGAGGGTGTCGCCGATCTTGATGGGCACGGATTCCTGGCCCCGCAAGGTCCCCAGCGATTGGATCCAGGCGACCTTAAGCCGGCCGACGTTAGCCGTGTTGATCTGGTCTAACGGACTATACCGGGTATTGGCGTAGTCCCGTCCGTAGAGAGGCCACTCGCTGGGGTTCTGAGCCAACTTGATCAGCTCCTCGTTGCCGAGGGCCCAGGTCGAGATCCCCAGGAGCAAGCCCGTCACGACAAAGGTCTTCCATGACCTGCCGCGCATAGTGGCTCCTCCCGAACATACAGCTTAAGGTTAATGGGCTTTGGTGTGAGAACCCAACGCGCCTCGCATTCCCGGCTCGTAAGGGAACTGGGGCGAGGCCGTCAACGGTCGTGACTCCCCGAAGCCCGGGGACAGCGACGGCAACGTCCCGACATGCGGGATGCCGAAGTCGTCTAAGATTTTCCGAATCTGAGACCCGCTCTGTTCCAAAATGGCGTTCACCCGCTTCAGGAGAGCCGTGTCGTCCTTGCGGACGATGGCCGCGATCCGCCACGTGAAGTCGGGCCCCTCCAATAGGCGGACCACGAAAACACTCGCATAGTGCGCTTTATTGTAAAAGCCGGCCGTCGGACCCCATACGACGGCCGCGTCGATTTGACCCGCCTGCAGGTCTCGTAGGACTTCTTCAGGGTACCAAGGATGATACGTTACGATGTGGGCATAGCCCCGAAGGGCCAGGACGTCCTGCGGCGGGGTCCGATTCCAGACACCGACCCGCAAGCCTTCGGGAAGTGCGTCTACCGACTGGACCTTATCCAGAGAGGGCTGACGGCCGGGGACATACACTAAGGCGTAGCCCGTCGTGTAGTAAGGCCGTGTGAGGGTGACGGCCGGTAGCTCTTCAGTGAACCGTTCATCGTAAGGAAGGCCAAACATGATGTCGCATCGGCCCGCCAGCAAGGTATTCCGAAGCATCCGCCGTAAATAGCGGGTGACCCACCACGTGTATTCCACGCGGGCGCCCATCGTCTGGGCGATGAGGTCGGCGATGCGGTTCTCAAACCCCTGCAGGGTCCGGTCCGTGAAAGGGAGGTTTTCGGGGTCGGCACATACGCGCAGGACCCCCTCGGCGCCCCCGGCCCCGTCCCAGGCAGAGACGCCCAGAAGCCCCACCCCTACGACCCATAACACTCGCCTCCAGGCGCCCCGCGCCATCGCCTTCTCTGCTGATTACGTCCGAATGCTGGATGCAAAGCTATCGGGACAATCGCATAGACCAAACACCGACACCGAATCCCTATGACGGCCGTCCGGGCCCGAGTCGCTCGGTACTCCGGGCTCGGATGTATTGATAGACCAGACGCACGTCGTCAGGCTTGAGGAGGCCCCGCCACGCCGGCATGCCCTTCTCGACACGCCCCTGTAAGACTATCTGGAAGAATTCCGCGTAAGTCAAACGGCGGACCCGGTCCCGCAAGTCGGGAGCGAGTCCACCGGAAATGGCGTCGGGTCCATGACAACGCTCACAATGCGTCTGGTAGACGTCCCATCCCTGCCGGGCCTCTTCGATATTCTCCGGCGGCGGCTCCGGCGAGGCCGGTAGTTCCTCCACCGGATTCGGCGGTGCCAGGACCTCGGCTGGGACTACGCCGTAGGCTTCCAGCGTGCCCTGGACTTCATCCCGACAGCGGGCGACCGTCTCGGAAACAGCAGATGAGTCCGACGATGCAAAAGAGGCCGGCGGTGGCGTGGGTGCGGCCAGGGGCATCATGCTCAGCCGATGGCTCGGGTCTAATTCCATCGCCAGCAGACCGGCCAGGGGCGCCCACAGGAGGGCCGCATCGATTTTACGGGCCAGGACGTCTGTGACGATCTGACGCAAGGCGGTGGGCGTCGAGGGGAAATCGACCCGTCGAAGCAGCCGGTATTTCTGAGCCAAGTCAGCCGCCGGAGTGCCGGCCGGGACGCCGACCCGCAAACTCAAGAGGATGGGATCCTCAACGGACTCGATAGAGACGCCTAAGTCATCGGAGTATAAGACGACATAAGTCGTCTTATAGCGGGAGACGGCCCTCAGGACGGCCTGAAAGGCCTCTGGGTCTTGGAGAATACCCATACAGGGATGCCCTTCTTCAGGGACCGATGCCGAGGCGAAAGACGGAGCCACCGCCGGGACCGATGACATATGGTCCCGGCTCGACAGCCCGATCCAACCGATCAGGACCACCCCGCTCCACCACACGATCCGCATAGAAGCCC
>JANXAA010000198.1:2683-4793 GCA_025061865.1 Acidobacteriota bacterium
GCTTCCCCCTACCGAGGCAAATTAGATACGGGGGCGACCGCAAGTTTCAGGACAATCATTCATTAGGCCGGTGGGCAGATAGGCAGATGGATAGGGATACCTAATGGGGGCTCCCTGGATCCGGGCACGACCCGTCCCGGCAAAAGGCTCGAGGTTTTTCCCCTATCCCCTCCCTGGCCGCCTCAGGGTTCCCCTCTCCCCGCCTGCCGGGGCGGCTCGTCGACGATGAAGGTCACGGGACCGTCGTTGAGAAGCTCGACGGCCATCAAGGCCCCGAATCGGCCCTCGGCGACGGGCACGCCTTGCCGTCGGAGGCCCTCGACGAAGTAACGGACTAAGGCTTCGGCCCGCTCGGGCGCCTCGGCGCCTTCAAAGCTGGGCCGCCGGCCTTTCTTGTGGAGACGGGCCACCAGTGTGAACTGGGAGACGACCAAGACGGACCCCCCGATGTCTGGAAGGGATCGGTTCATCTTGTCTTCAGCGTCTCCAAAGACCCGTAGGACGGGCAAACGCTGAATCCAGTAGTCTAGAACCTCCTTCTCATCGCCCTTCTCGATGCACAGGAACACCAAAAGGCCCGGTCCGATCTCGCCGACGACCTCTGCGCCGACCAGGACCCGGGCCCAGGTGACCCGCTGGATGACCATTTTCATAGACTCCCCGGCTCACGAAAGCTGGGTCTCTCTGAACACGGCTACCCCTGCATCCAGGCCAAAGGGTATAGGCCTAAGAACGCAGGGCCCAGGGGTCAACGGGATATTTCGGAACGCCCGGAGTCATCCCCGTGGCTCCCGGGCCCGGCGCCGCCAAGGATAGCCGCATCCCCAAGACGCCGGATACCGACCGGCGGGCCAGTGTCGACTTGCGGGGCCCGTCGTCGTGATGGCGTCTTTGAAGCATCGTATTTTTTGCACCGTAGCACATCGAAATCATGACTAAAAGTCATTAATATTATTTTATTATTTATGCCATTTGCCCTTGCGACCCGGGCCGGTCGGAATCCTCCGGCCCCCGTATAGTAGGCAGCCCAAGGCGAGACCGCCGATGGTATATTCCCAGGCCTGGGTCGTCCAGTGGACGAACGTCGAGAGGAGGGGGGCCACAGCCGTCTGACCCTTGTGAACCCACCGGAGGGCCAGCGTCCAAGCCGCCTCCCAGGGGCCGATATTCATAAGACCCTGAATCGGAAGCAAGGCCGTCATTTCGGCCATCGTGACGGTCCAAATGAATACGAAGAATCCGACGGCTGCATCGGATCCCAGTCGGCTACTGTAAGTCTGGTAAAGAGTGTACAGGCCCCAGTACTTACATAGCCGAATCCCGACAGACAGAGCCCCAAGGCCCCACGCCGTCGATCGCCAGACCGAACCCGCCGAGGCCAGGCCGATTCCGAAGCGTATGAATCGTACTACGGACCGGCGCCCCCAGCGAAAGGGGGACCGGTGGCGACGTCGGAACACCCCCCTCATTAGGCCCCGCCAGGCCGTGTCCGGCGTCAGTAAAAGACCGGCCACGATGACCGTCAGGCCCACCGGCAGGACGACTAGCCACACCGCTTGAGGGACGACCCCTGTCAGATGAATCCACGCGACCCACAGGAAGAGGGCCAGGGCCGCCGTGTCCCACACAAAGGACCCCACAAAGCAGGACCACGTCGGGACCCAGGGGACCCGGAGGCGATAGTGCAGGAGAAGCGGAAAGGAGAGGCCCCCGACCCGCAAGGGAAGCATGTCGACTGTAAAGTTCCGCACCAGGGTGACCAAGAAGAGGGGACCGTCACCGGGTCGCCAGGGTCCCAGCAACAACCGATACCGCCAGGTCCGCAGGAGAGTTCCCAACAGGCTGATGGCCCCATAGGTCAGGAGCGCTGACGCTGAAGCAGTCTGCCGCCAAGCCGTCCCCAAGTCTTCTGGGACCTGCTGCAGGACCCACCCAAGCAGGACGACGGACACGGCTCCTGAGAGGCCGACGGACAGGAAGATCCGAGACCAGTGACCCAGCAATTTGCTCATCGGGTCCTTTTCGGGCTGTGAGATAGTGGTCCCAGGCACAGGACTGCGGACCACGGACCTGCCTCGACTTCGGGATCCCGTCGTCTCGGTCAAGGGGA
>JANXAA010000199.1 GCA_025061865.1 Acidobacteriota bacterium
GGGCCGGGTCTTCGGGCGGGATGAGCTGGAGGTCATCGCTGAGCTGTGTAGCGAGTGGAACGTCTTGGTCTTGACCGATGAGATTTACGAGTACATTACTTACGATGCTTCCCACATCCCGATGGCGACCCTCCCCGGGATGACCGACCGGACGATAACGATCTCGGGGGCTTCCAAGACATACAGTGTCACGGGCTGGCGGGTCGGCTGGGCCGTCGCCCCGCCGGACATCGCTGACGGCATCAAAAAGGCCCATGACTTCCTGACCGTCGGGGCGCCCCATCCCCTCCAGGAGGCCATCGCCGAGGCCTTGCGTTTTCCGGAAGATTACTACCGGGGCCTCGCCGCCATGTATCGGCAGAAGCGGGACCGCATGGTCGCCGGCCTCCGGGAGCTCGGCCTCCGGCTGACGGTTCCCGAGGGGGCCTATTATATCATGAGCGACATTCGGGACGTGACAGCGATGGACGATGTCGCCTTCGCCCGATGGCTTGTCCAGTACGGCGGCGTCGCCGTCGTACCCGGGTCGAGCTTCTATGCAGACCCGGCCGACGGCCGAACGAAAGTTCGTTTCAACTTCTGTAAGCAAGACGCGACCCTCGAGGAGGCCCTGCGCCGCTTGCGAGCGAGCCTCCCGAGAGTTCCGTATTAGATTTCCCTATTGGTAGATAAAATCCCGCATACCGGGTACTGGGTCTTGGGGAAGAGGGCCTCGAGCCATCGATATTCCGGTCCCGTCGGACCCTTGAGACACCTCATCCTAGGCGTGGACGCCCCGTCGGGTCGCCCCCAATGGCCGGGACCTAGGCCCTGCCACTCGGCACCTGAAACCTGATTTAAGGAGGGAGCCGTGCGGTTTGCCAGACTCGTCGATTACTTCGAACGCCTCGAGGCGACGACCAAACGCCTCGAGATGATCGATATCCTGAGTGAACTGTTTCAGGAGGCCGACCCCGGAGAAGTCGATAAGGTCGCCTACCTTTGCCAGGAACAGCTCCTCCCAGCCTTTCGGGGCGTCGAAATCGGGATGGCCGAAAAGCTGATCCTCCGAGCTATCGCCCGAGCGACCCAGATGGACGAGGCCCGCATCGCCCAGCTCAACAAAGAACTCGGTGACCCCGGCCTGGTCATCGAACGACTCTTAGGTCAGCGAACCGTCCGGCCGGCCGACATGAGCGTTTCAGAAGTCTATGAGACCCTTCTGAAGATCGCCGAGACGACTGGCGAGGGAAGCGTCGAAAAGAAGGTCCACATGCTGGCCGGACTCTTCCGAGGCGCCTCTCCAGAGGAGGCCCGCTACATCGCCCGCTTCGTCTTAGGCCGCCTCCGCTTGGGCATCGGCGACCCGACGATCCTCGACGCTCTCTCGAAGGCCGTCGCCGGTGACCGGAGCCTCCGGCCCGACCTAGAGCGGGCCTACAACCTGGGTTCAGATTTAGGCCTCGTCGCCAAGACCCTCTTTGAGGAGGGTATCGAAGGCATCCGGAAATTCCGGATTCGGGTCGGCAATCCCATCCGACCGGCTCTGGCTGAGCGGCTCCCCAGTGCTGAGGAGATTATCAAGAGGCTGGGCCGATGCGCTGTCGAGGTCAAACTCGACGGGTTCCGCTGTCAGGTCCACAAGGCCGGCGACCACGTCGAGATCTTCTCCCGCAATCTCGAGCGGACGACGCTGATGTTCCCCGAGATCGTCGAGGGCGTTCGGAAACAGGTCACCGCCCGGGAGGCCATTCTCGAGGGAGAGGCTGTCGCCGTCAGCGAGGAAACCGGCGAGATCCACCCCTTTCAGGTCACGGTCCAGCGTAAGCGCAAGCACGGCGTCGAGGCGATGATGCGGGAGTATCCCCTCGTCCTGTTTGCCTTTGACCTCCTGTACGCCGACGGCCGCGACTACACGCCGGAACCTTACGAGGCCCGCTTTGAACGCCTGAGCCGTCTCATCCGGCCCGACAGCCGCATCCGCCTCGTCGACCGCATCGTCACAGACGACCCCAAGGCCATCCAGCAGTTCTTTGATGAGGCCGTCGAGCGTGGCATGGAAGGCATCGTCGCGAAACGCTTGGACGCGCCCTACCAGGCCGGCGCCCGGGGCTTCCACTGGATCAAGCTGAAACGCTCTTACAAGGGCGAGCTGACCGATACGGTCGACGTCGTCCTCGTCGGCTACTTCCGGGGCCGGGGCATGCGGGCTAAGTTCGGCATCGGGGCGCTCCTCGGCGCCGTTTACGACCCCGAGTCAGATACCTTCAAGACGGTCGCCAAGATTGGAAGTGGTCTGACCGAAGAGGAGTGGGTCCGGGTCCGGGAGCTCCTGGACGAGACCCGGATGGACCACCGGCCCGCCCGCGTGGATTCGATCATCGAACCTGACGTGTGGGTCGAGCCGAATCACGTCGTGACCGTCCTGGCCGACGAGATCACGCGGTCGCCCGTCCATACTTGCGGCAAGGTCAACAACGAGCCCGGTTATGCCCTGCGGTTCCCCCGCGTCGTCGGATGGGTCCGGGCCGACAAGAAGCCCGAGGACGCCACGACGGTCCCGGAGGTCGTCTCGATGTTCCAAATGCAGAAGCGGGTCCAATTAGTAGGGTAGGGCTCGTAGGAGCGCAGGCGTCCTCACCTGCGAGACCCCCAGGGGGTCACCCATCGACCCGGGGACAACCCCCATAAGTTTGCTTATCCGCTGGGTTCCTATTTGCCCATCGGCCCGACGGCCCGGTGGCCGTGCGGGCTGACTGCGCCGAATTCCCCGATGACGGGGGCGTGGTCCGAGGGCGTCGGCGTCCGGCGTCGGCGGGGCCAAAGGTCGACCCGCACGTCTCGGAGCCTCGGCAAGAGCGGCGGCGTGACGAGGACGTAGTCGATGCGCATGCCTTCGTCCTTCCAGATGCGGCCCCCGATGTAGTCCCACCACGTAAACTGTCGCCGATTCGGATACCGATGACGAAAGGCGTCGACAAAACCCCACTGAAGAAGGGATTCCAGGGCCTGCCGCTCTTCGGGCATCGTCCCGATCGTATCCCGCAGGGCCTCGGGGTCCCACACGTCGAGGTCACTCCGGGCGACGTTCAGGTCCCCGACGAGACAGAGAGGGTCGTCGGGTGTCCACCGTCGGTCTAGAAAATCGATAAGATATCGGTAAAAGTCCAGCTTATATCGGAATTTTTCGGTTCCCCGCACGTCCCCGTGAGGCACGTAGACATTGATGACGTGCACGTCCCCGACGGTCGCCCCGATGATACGCTTCTGTTCGTCCCAAAGGGAGTCTCCGAAGCCCTTCCAGACGTCCGCAAGGGGCACTCGAGCACAGAGGGCAACCCCGTTGTAAGCCCGTTGACCGAAGACTTCACACCGATAGCCGAGTCCTTCGAAGGGACCCGACGGAAAGTCCTGATCCTCAACCTTTGTTTCTTGGAGGCATAGGATGTCGACTGGCGTCCGCCGAAGCCACTCGACGACGAGGCCGACCCGACTCTTGACGGAATTGACGTTCCACGTAGCGACCGTCCAATAATCCCTACCCATGACCCAGGAGCGCTCCGAAACCAAGGTCATCTCACTTATATCATAGCCGTTTGGCCCGTAAGCAGGGGGGCATCTCGACCTTTTCGACCCCCCGGAAAGACGGTTTTTCAAACTCATGTCTTGGACCGATGAGCAGTCCGGCCGAATGTCTTGGACACATAGTGTCTTGGACACATAGGTAGTTCAGCAGGTAGGCGGCAGACGTGACCGCACGATGGCCAAGGCTGGTGGCCACCATACCTCCCGAACCGATCCGGGTCTGTTAATTATAAATAATTATAAATTATAGAAGTATCAGGCCCCGTAAATGCCGATTTCAACCCTCTTACAAACTTGCGAACGACCCCTCAGCAGGGTAGAATGCTCTGATGGGATTGAACCGAGCCGCTGGGTTGGGGAGAAGAGTGTCCCGTCAGCCTTTTTCATGGGCCCGGAGACACGATTTCAAAGATAGGGGATGCGATATGAAGAGTCGTATCCCGCATCAGGCCTGAAAATACTCCTCCAGGCCGGATAACTGAATGAGATTATGGAGGGGTGCCTTCAGTATGCAGGGCCTAGGGAAAGGCCTTGGGTATGGGAGGACCGAGGAAGAGGATTTTGGGAGGGCGTGGCTTAATAGCTCTTTACGTTGGTATGCCCTGTATACGCGAGCCCGCCACGAGAGAAAGGTCGCCTACCAGCTGACCTACAAGGGGATCGACCACTTCCTGCCCTTGTGGCGGGTCCGGCGCCGATGGTCCGACCGATTGAAGGAGGTCGCCTTTCCGCTGTTTCCAAACTATTTGTTCGTGCGCCTAAATCTGGCGGATGTCCGGCGATACATCGCCGTACTCCGGACGCCGGCGTCGTGGGTCTGGTACGATTCAACGGGCGGGTCAAAGCGGTCCCCGACGAAGAGATCGAAAACATCCGGTGGATCTGCGAATCGTCCTTGCCTTATGACCCGTTCCCGTACTTGCGGGAAGGCCAGCAGGTGGAGATCGTGCGGGGGCCCCTGAAGGGCCTGCGAGGGTGGGTCGTCGAGCGAGAAGGGGAGTGGCGGGTCGTCGTTTCCGTGCACATCCTCATGCGGTCCGTCGCTGTGAGGGTCTCGCCGATGGACCTCCAACCGTTACGGTAGGTGGCTCGTGGCCTGGGCAGAGGGCGTGGCCTGATCTCACAAGGTCGGCGTGACAGTCTTCTCTCCCCTTCAGACGCGTGGGCCTACGGATCGTCAACCTATCCTAAATCCTCTGCCCCT